>NZ_JBFADU010000026.1:0-90147 GCF_040641575.1 Streptomyces sp. NPDC020807 | reverse complement strand
GCGGCCCGGGGGGCGGTGGGGGTCCGGCGGCGCCGGGGCTGGTGCCGCGGCCCGAGAGCGGGCCCGACGGGGGCCCCGAGGGCGGGATCGAAGGGGGTCCGGACGGGGGCCCGGAGGCAGGGCCGGACGGAGCGCCCGGCGCGGAGCCGGACGACTGGCCCGGTGACGGGCCGGACGGGGGGCCCGACGAGCCGGACGGGGGGTGGGAAGTCATGTTTGTTCCCTTTCTTCCGTTCCGCGCTCATTGTGCGCGCGGAAGGGTACCCACCCGCAAGCGGACGGCTCCCACCCGCGAGCGGGACGGCCCCCGAGCGCGGTGCGGACGGCTCCCGACCGCCCTGCGGGCGGCCGTCGACCGTACTAGCGTGGGCAGGGTGAGCACTCTCCGCGTCGGAGTCCAGGCCCTGGCGGCGGTGTTCGCCGGATACGCCGCCATGGGCGTCGTCGCCGGTCTCGGCCTCTGGGCCGCGGGCGCCGCCGACCTGCCGGACGGCTTCGCCGCCGTCCTCGCGGCCGTCGTGGTCATGGCCACGGGCGGGAAGATCGACCTGGCCGGGGACGCCGGGGCCCTCGCGGGCACCCAGGCGGAACTGACCGCGATGCCGCTCTCCGTGACCCTGGTGGGCGCCCTCGTCACCGGCTTCTGCTTCCTCCGCCCCCTGCGCCACCACGCCGTGGCCGGCGGACGCGAACTCCTGCTCCGCGCCGCCGCCACCGTCGTCCTCTGGCTGGCGGGCCTCGCGGGCCTCTCCGCCCTCGCCCGGCACGACTTCCCCCTCACCCTCGGCGGCGACACCGCGCAGGAGTCCGGTGACACCCTCGGCGACCTCTTCGGGGACCTCCTGGACGCCGCGAACCCCACCGTGGGATTCCGCACCGACCTCGGCCCCACGCTCTTCTACGGGCTGCTGTGGATCCTCGGCGTCCTCGTCGTCGCCCTGCTCGTCTCCCGCAAGACCCCGCTCCCCGCCCGACTCGTGCGCTTCCACGAGCCCGTCAGGCCCGCCGCCCACGCGATGCTCCTGCTCCTCCTCGCGTACGTGGCCGTCGGCCTCGTCATCGGCCTCGTCGTCGCGGCGACCAGGGGCCACGCGGCGGAGACCCTCGCCGTCCTCCTGCTCGGCCTGCCCAACATCACCTGGCTCGCCCTCGGCGTCGGCATCGGCGGCTCCTGGCAGGGCACCGTCGAAGGCCCGTTCGGCCTCCCCATGCCACAGGTCCTCGACGCCGTCCTCCGCGCGCGCGGAGGCGAGGGCGGCACGGCGGCGGAGCTCTCGACCGTCGACCTGTCGTCCCTCGCCGCACAGGACGGCCGGGCCTGGTGGCTGCTGCCCGTCGCCGCCGTCCTCCTGCTCGCCGCCGCGTTCGGCGCCGCCGTCCGCTCCCCGGCCAGGACCCGGCTCTGGCAGCACTCCCTGCGCATGGGCGTCGCCTTCGCCGTGACCATGCTGGTCGTCACCCCGCTCACCCTCGTCGAGGCCCGCTTCGGGCTCTCGATCCTCGGCATCGGCGACCTCGCCTCGCTGGGCGGTCAGGTGGTGCTCAGGCCGGACGTCTGGAAGACGGTCGGGCTCGCCCTCCTCTGGGGCCTGGCGACGGGACTCGTCGGAGCGCTCCTCGCCACCCGCGTCCACCGCAAGGGCGAGGTCGGGGCCGACACCGAGCCCGCCAGGGCCCGACCGCGCCGCTGACGGACGACGGCCCTCACGGCTGACGGCGGCCGGCGCTTCCGACGTCCGACGGCCCTCACAGCTCCCGGAAGACCGCCCGGGCCCACGCGGGCGGCTCCGGCGGCGGACCTGGCCGCCGGGCACTCGGCCGGTCCGCCCCGGCGGGTCCGGACCCGCCGCCCGACGCCCCCGCCTCCGTGAGCGCGGCCCGCAGCCTCGTCACGAACTCCAGGCACGTCCCGTACCGCTCCTCCGGCGACTTCGCCAGCGCCTTCGCGAACACCGCGTCCGCCGCCGCCGGCAGCCCCGGCCGCAGCTCGGAGAGCGGGGGCGGCGGGTCGTACTGCTGGGCCCACATCACCGCGTAGTCCGTGTCGCGGCGGAACGGGGGCGCCCCCGCCAGCGTCTCGAAGACCACGCACGCCAGGCTGTACACGTCGCACCGGCCGTCCACCGGCTTCCCGGAGATCTGCTCCGGCGCCACGTAGTCGAGCGTCCCGACGAACTCCCCGACCGTCGTGAACCCGGTCAGCGACAGCGACTTCTTCGTCAGCCCGAAGTCCGTGAGGTAGACGTGCTCGGGATGGTCGCCGTCGGTGCCCTCGTCGACGAGGATGTTGCCGGGCTTCACGTCCCGGTGCACCAGGTCGTGGGCGTGCGCCGCGTCCAGGGCCGAGGCGACCTGTACGGCGATCCGCCCCGCCTTCGGGGGCGCGAGCGGCCCCTCGCGGTCCAGCAGCGCCACCAGGTCCTGCCCGGGCACGAACCGCATGGCGATGTACAGGACGCCCTCCGTCTCGCCGGCCCCGAAGACCGGCACGATGTTCGGGTGGTCGATCGAGGCGGCCACCCGCGACTCGTGCGCGAACCGCTTCCGGAAGGTGTCGTTGCGGGCCAGCTCCGGGGCCAGCAGCTTCAGCGCGACCGTACGGTCGAGGCGCAGGTCCCGGGCCCGGTAGACGACTGCCATGCCGCCGCGCCCGATCTCGCCCTCCACGCGGTACCCTGCGATCTCCTTGCCCACGAGCCCCGAGGGGCGGCCCGCCGGGATGTCCGCGTCCCCGCGCGTCCCGCCGCCCGCCATCAGCGCTCACCGTTCTTCTCGCAGTGCGGGCCGGGCAGCCGCTCGACGACCTGCGTCGGCGGCGGCCCGGCCGCCGCGGCCGGGTCCGGCACCTGCGGCACCACCTGGGTCGGCTCGTACGCGGCGGGCGCGGATGCGGGGGAGGCGGCCGGGGCGGCGGCGGGAGGAACGGCGGGCTCGGAAGGACCGGGCGCCCCGGGCGAGTCTCCCGGAGGGGCGCCCGGCGCGGCCTGTGCCACCGCGGTCGGGGCGTGGACCACCGCCGTCGGCGGCGCCGCCACCGAGGGCGCCGCCGAGGCCGCGTACGTACTGAGCCCGAGCCCGTCGCAGTACACCCAGCGCTCGTGCTCGGCGTCGTACAGCCACACCGACTCCCCGTCGACGACCATCCCGACCCGCAGCCCCCGCGTCCGCAGCCGGAAGCCCTCGCCGTCCGAGCGGCCCGCGCCCAACTCCTCGGCCGCCCGCCGGTACCGGCCGAGCGCGTCCTCGGCGCGGGCGATCAGCGGCCGCGGGTCGGCCGTCCTCGCCATCGGCCGGCCCGCCGCCGGGGGATCGTCGGGCACGGAGACGAGCAGCCGCGCGTCCACCCACGCCGACCAGCCGTTCGAACAGAGGATCCGCCCCCAGTCCCCGGCCCGCTCGGTCAGCCGCACGGGCAGGAACGCGTCGAGCGGCGCCGCCGGCAGCGCCGGGTCGGGCGCCTCCCAGGCGGGCAGGCCGTCGCGCGGTACGACATGGGTGGGCCGGAAGTCCGGCACGTACTCCGGTACGGGGACGCTCACGGCCTACCTCCGCATCACGACGGGCTCGTGGCGGCGCAGCAGCCGCGCCACGACGAAGCCGAGGACGAGACAGAGCACCACCAGCATGCCCATGTCGAACAGCCACGCCTCCGCCGTGTGCCGCATCAGCGGATCGTCGGTCTTCGGGCCGGGCGCGACCTTCCCGATGTCGATCGTCGCACCCATCGCCGCGAACGCCCACCGCGAGGGCACCAGCCAGGCCAGCTGCTCCAGGACCGGCGTACCGCGCACGGAGAGCAGCGCGCCGCAGAACACCACCTGCACGATCGCGAGGAGGACGAGCAGCGGCATCGTCACCTCCTCCTTGCGGACCACCGCCGAGACGAGGAGGCCGAGCATCATCGCGGTGAAGGCGAGGAGCGCGACGGCGAGCGTGATCTCCACGAGCGGCGGCAGGAGGACGCCCTTGCCGTCGGGCACGTTGAGCGGGACGCCGACGAGGGCGACCAGGGTCAGGACCACCGCCTGCACGACCGTGATCAGTCCGAGGACGACGACCTTGGAGGAGAGGTAGGCGGAGCGGGACAGGCCGACGGCTCTCTCGCGCCGGTAGATCGAGCGCTCCTTGACCAGCTCGCGCACGGCGTTCGCCGCGCCCGTCAGAACCCCGCCCACGCAGAGGATGAGCAGGACGTTCATGGTCGACTCGGGGTTGAGGCTGCCCTCGGACAGCGCCCTGGCCATCGCGCCCATGACGAACGGCAGCGCGATCATGATCGCGAGGAAGGTCCGGTCGGCGGCGAGCGCGGCGGCGTACCGGCGCACCAGGGTCCGCAGCTGCGATCCCCAGCTCTGGGCCTTCGGCGGCGGCCCCGGCTCGCGCTGCGGAGGCGCGGGGGCGTCGCCGAGGGGGCCCGCGACGGGCACGAAGGGGCGTTGCGTGGCGTCCTCGACGTACCGGCGGTGGAAGCGGGAGGAACGGTACTGCGCGGCCCAGTCGCGGTCCCGTTCGGTCTCGAACGCCTCGAAGGCCTCCGGCCACTGGGCGTACCCGAAGAAGTCGAGCGTGTCGGCGGGCGGCCCGTAGTAGGCCACCTTGCCTCCGGGCGCGAGGACGAGCAGCCGGTCGCAGACGTCCAGGCTGAGGACGCTGTGGGTGACGACGACGACCGTGCGCCCGTCGTCCGCGAGCCCGCGCAGCATGTGCATCACGGACCGGTCCATGCCGGGGTCGAGGCCGGAGGTCGGCTCGTCGAGGAAGAGCAGCGAGGGCTTGGTGAGCAGTTCGAGGGCGACGCTGACCCGCTTGCGCTGGCCGCCGGAGAGGCTGTGGATCGGCTGGTCGGCCCGCTCGACGAGCCCGAGCTCGCGGATCACCTCGTCGACGCGTGCCCGGCGCTCGGCGGGGGCGGTGTCCTCGGGGAAGCGGAGCTCGGCCGCGTACGAGAGGGCCCGGCGGACGGTGAGCTGGAGGTGCAGGATGTCGTCCTGCGGGACGAGGCCGATGCGCTGGCGCAGCTCGGCGTAGTCCCGGTACAGGTCGCGGCCGTCGTAGAGCACCGTGCCGCGGTCGGCCGGGCGTTGGCCGGTCAGGGCGCCGAGGAGCGTCGACTTCCCGGCGCCGGAGGGGCCGACGACGGCGAGCAGGCACTTCTGGCCGACGGGGAAGGAGACGCCGTCGAGGAGCGTCTTCCGCCCGTGGTCGACGGTGACGGCGAGCTCCTGCACGTCGAGGGAGACCTCGCCGGTGTCGGTGAACTCGACGAGGCGGCCGCCGATGAGGCAGAACGCGCTGCGGCCGATGCCGACGATGTCGTCGGGCGTCACGCGCGCGTCGACGACGGGCGCGCCGTTGAGGAAGGTGCCGTTGTGGCTCCCGAGGTCCCGGATGCGGTACGTGCCGTCGGGCTCGGCCCGTAGCTCGGCGTGGTGACGGGAGACGACGAGGTCGGCGACGACGACGTCGTTGTCGGGGGACCGGCCGATCCGGACGCTGTGGGCGGGCAGAGGGTGGACGGAGGTCGGCTCGCGGAAGGTGCCGGTGGCGGCGGGGTGGGAGACGGAGGGAGGGCGCAGGGGCGCGGGCCTGGCTGCGGGTGCGGGTGCGGGCGTGGGGGAGGGGGAGGACGAGGGCAGCGGGGACGGTGCGGGTGGCGGGGGCTCGGGGTCGGGGGCGGGAGCCGGGGCCACGGGGGCCACGGGGACCACCGGGGCCCCCGGCTCCTGGATCACCGGGGTCTCCGGGACGTCCACGGCGGTCACCGGAACCTCCTCCACCGGCACGTCCTCCACCGGGGGCTCGGGCACGACCGGAGCCTCCGGAGGAAGCGGGCGCGCCACCGGAGCCGAGAGCACCGCTCTCGGTCCGTCCTCCGGATGCCCGAACCGCACGACCGTCCCGGGACCGACGGGCCGGGAGCCCGTCTCCCGGGACCCCGCCACCCGCAGACCGTTCGCGTAGGTCCCGTTCGTACTGCCTTCGTCCTCCAGGTCCCAGTGCCCCGCGACGGTACGGAGCAGGGCGTGGTGCCAGGACGCGCGGGCGTCCGCGAGCACGATGTCGCTGGTGGGGTCACGTCCGATGCGATAGACACGGCCCGGGTGCATGAGGGTCGCGTCCCCGTCGATCTCGAGGACCAGGGCGGGCGCGGCGGGCGCGACGGGCCGCTCTCCCATGGGTGAATTTTATCCGCCGACGGTGGCCCGCGCCCGGGAAGCGGCCGTCGGTAAGGTGGGTGTCCGTTCCACGACCACCGAGGAGTCCCAGCCGTGCCGAGAGGTGCCCCGGGCGTCGCCAGGCGCCGGCCCCAGACCCGAGCGGCGCTCCTGAAGGCCGCCCTGGAGGTCTTCGCCGAGCACGGTTTCCACGCGGCGACGATCGAGCAGATCTGCGAGCGCGCCGGCTACACGCGGGGCGCGTACTACTCGAACTTCGCCGGCAAGGACGAGCTCTTCCTCGCCCTGTTCGACGAGCACAGCGAGCGGATCGTGCGCCGGCTCTCGGAGGCGATCGACGCGCTGACGCCCGAGGAGTGCACGCTGCCGCGGATCGCGGAGCTCGCCGCCCGGATCGAACCGGACGAGCGGGACTGGTACGTGGTGACCACCGAGTTCACCCTGCGCGCCATCCGCGACCCGCAGACGGCCTGGGTGCTCGCCCGCCACGACGAGCGGCTGCGCGCCGAGATCGCCCGCGGGCTGACCCTGGTCCTGCGCCGGGCCGGGCGGGAACTGACCGTGGACGCCGACCGGTTCGCCCGCCTGGTCGTCGCCCTGCGGGAGGGCGGTCTCGCGCAGAGCTACGTCGAGCCGGAGGCGCTGCCGCCCGGCACCCTGGAGCGGGAGTTCCTGGCCCCGCTCCTCGAGGCCTCGACCCGCCGGCTGGGCGCGCCGAACCGGGCCAGGTAGTGCCAGACCCGCTTCACGGCCTGCGGGTCGTACGCCCCTGATTCCGCCGCCTCCTGCACGATGCGGGCGTCGAGGAACCCGCCGACGGCGATCCGGGCGCCGAGCTCCACGTACTCCGGACCGCGGTAGTCCGGCCTCAGGCGCAGCTCCTCGACGGAGAGCCGGAATCCGCCGTGCCACTCCACGGGGCAGCCGAGCCGCAGGGCCGCCTTCTCGACCTCCGTGCCCCGGTGGCTGGGGTCGAGGACCAGCGCCTCCACGTCGCGGCCGATGACGACGGGCCCGTGGACCTGCGCCTCGACGTAGTCGTCGAGCGGGTCCGCGCCGTCGGCCGCGGCGAGGGCGACGAGCCGCATGCGGGAGGCGACGCCGAAGTCGGTGGGCTCCAGGAAGCTGTCCGGGTAGCAGAACGACGTCCGCTCCACCGCCTCGGCCGTGAGCCGCAGGTGCGCCGAGCCGAAGCGGGGCGCGGCGCCGAAGGGGCGGCGGTCGTAGTTCAGGGCCCCGTACACCGGTCGGGTGTCCGCGGGCGCCTCGTCGTACACGCCGCCGAACATCCGGCTCTCCCACCGCCACCGGTCCCCGCCCGGCACCGCGGTCAGCCCGCCGTTGCCGGTCCCGGTGACGAACTGCGAGCGGTAGACGCCGTCCTCGGCGAGCCGGTCGAGGAAGTGCGGGTGGAAGTTGAGCGTGACCCGCAGCCCGGGGTCGACCGCCCCGCCGGTGGAACGGTCGGCGACGTGCGCGAGTGCGCGGCGGCCGTGATCGTGAAGAGGTGTCATCGGGGCAGTGTGCCCGAGGGCGCGCGCGCGTGGCACGGCGTTTTCGGGAGCCCGGGGAGCCCGTGCCGTTGTGGCCGGACGACGTCCTTGGCTACGGTCCAGGGCGGGGAACGCCCCCGTGCCGCCGCCGTCCCCTCCGCGTTCCCCGCCGCCACGACTGCCACGACCGCTACGACCGCCGCAATCGACACGACCGACCGGGAGCTCGCCGCGTGCCCACCGCCGGTGTCCTGATCTACACCCGCACCGCGGGCTACCGCCACGACTCCCTCCTCGCCGCGGCCGCCGCCCTCGCCGGTCTCGCGCGCGAGCGGGGCTGGAGGGCCGACGTCACCGACGACCCCGGCGCGTTCACCCCCGAGGGACTCGCCGGCCGTCCCGCCGTCGTCCTGCTCTCCACGACCGGCACCGTCCTGACCCCCGGGGGCCGTACCGCCTTCGAGGCGTACCTGCGGGGCGGCGGCGCGCTCCTCGCCGTCCACGCGGCGGCCAACGCCGAACCCGACTGGCCGTTCTACGGCGAGCTCCTCGGCACGCGCTTCGCCGGACACCCCGCCCTCCAGCCCGGCAGGGTCCTCGTCGAGGACCCCGGGCACCCGGCGACGGCGCCGCTCCCGGCCGTCCTGGAGTGGACCGACGAGTGGTACGACTTCACGTCGCCGCCGCGTGCGGCGGGCGTGCACGTCCTGGCGCGCGTCGACGAGTCCTCGTACGAGGGCGGCACGCACGGCGACGACCACCCGCTCGTCTGGTGCCGCGCCGTCGACCGGGGACGCTTCCTCTTCACCGCGCTCGGGCACGCGGCGGAGGCGTACGAGGACCCCTCCTTCCGCGCGCACCTCGGCGGCGCCCTGGACTGGCTCACCGCCTGACGCCGGGATGGCGGCGGGGCGGTCACCCCACCGCCCCGCACCTGTTGCGCCCGCGCGCCCGGCGCGGGAGGTTTCCCGTGGGGGCCGGACGGCCCCGGGCCAGGAGGAGAAGCGGCATGGGCATCGCATCCGTGAACCCCGCGACGGGCGAGACGCTGCGCACCTACGAGGCGCACGGGCCCGAGGAGGTCGAGCGGCGCGTGGCCGCCGCTCACGCGGCGTTCCGCCAGTACCGCACCACCACCTTCGCCGAGCGCGCCCGGCTCCTGCGGGCCGCCGCCGCCCTCCTCGACGAGGACGGCGACGACATCGCCCGCACCATGACCCTGGAGATGGGCAAGCCGCTCGCCGCCGCCCGCGCCGAGGCCGCCAAGTGCGCCAAGGCCATGCGGTGGTACGCGGCCAACGCCGAGCGCCTGCTCGCCGACGAGCACCCCGCCGAGAGCGACGTGCAGGACTCCGGCGCGGACACCGCCCGCGTCCACTACCGGCCCCTCGGCCCGATCCTCGCCGTCATGCCGTGGAACTTCCCGCTCTGGCAGGTCATCCGCTTCGCCGCGCCCGCGCTGATGGCGGGCAACACGGGCCTCCTCAAGCACGCCTCCAACGTGCCGAGGACCGCCCTCTACCTCGGTGACCTGTTCCGCCGCGCCGGGTACCCGGACGGCTGCTTCCAGACCCTCCTGATCGGCTCCCGCGACGTCGAGGCCGTCCTGCGCGACCGCCGGGTCGTCGCCGCCACCCTCACCGGCAGCGAACCCGCGGGCCGTGCCGTCGCCGCCGTCGCCGGCGACGAGATCAAGAAGACCGTCCTGGAGCTCGGCGGCAGCGACCCGTACATCGTCATGCCCTCCGCCGACGTCGTAAGGGCGGTGAAGACGGCCGTCACCGCGCGCGTGCAGAACAACGGTCAGTCCTGCATCGCCGCCAAGCGGTTCATCGTCCACCAGGACGTGTACGACGACTTCGCCGAGCGCTTCACCGCGGCCATGAACGCGCTCACCGTCGGCGACCCCCTCGACGAGTCCACCGACGTCGGCCCCCTCGCCACCGAGCAGGGCCGCGCCGACCTGGAGGCCCTGGTCGACGACGCCGTGCGCAAGGGCGCGACCGTCCTGTGCGGCGGACGCCGGCCGGAGGAGCCCGAGCTCGCGAACGGCTGGTACTACCGCCCCACCGTCCTCACCGGCATCACCCCCGCGATGCGCGTCCACCAGGAGGAGACCTTCGGCCCCGTCGCCACCGTCTACCCGGTGCGCGACATCGAGGAGGCCGTGACCGTCGCCAACGACTCCCCGTTCGGCCTCAGTTCCAACGTGTGGACCCGCAAGGACGAGGACATCGCCTTCTTCGTCCGCGACCTGGAGGCCGGCGGCGTCTTCGTCAACGGCATGACCGCCTCCCACCCGGCGCTCCCGTTCGGCGGTATCAAGCGCTCGGGGTACGGACGCGAGCTCGCCGGCCACGGCATCCGCGAGTTCTGCAACGCGACGACGGTCTGGCAGCGCGCCTGACCCGTGGCGGCGGGGTCGTCGAGGCCGCTCAGGACGCGGCCCACTCCAGCAACCGCTCCGCCGGCCAGGTGTTGATCACGCGGTCCTCCGGCACCCCGCACTCCTCCGCCCGCGCGCAGCCGATGATCTGCCACTCCAGCTGGCCCGGGGCGTGCGCGTCCGTGTCGATCGCGAAGTACGTCCCCGCCTCCACCGCGAGCCGCAGCAGCGCGCGCGGCGGATCGAGGCGTTCCGGACGGCTGTTGATCTCCACCGCCGTCCCCGCCTCCGCGCAGGCCGCGAAGACCCGCTCGGCGTCGAACTCCGACGCGGGCCGCAGCCGCCCGCCGGCGACGAGCCGGCCCGTGCAGTGCCCGAGCACGTCCATCAGCGGGTCGCGGACGGCCCGTTCCAGACGGCGGGTCATCGACCGCGCGTCCATCCGCAGCTTCGAGTGCACCGAGCCCACGACCAGGTCGAGCCGGTCGAGCAGCTCGGGCTCCTGGTCGAGCGAACCGTCGTCGAGGATGTCGCACTCGATCCCGGTGAGCAGCCGGAACGGCGCCCACTCCTCGTTGAGCCGCGCCACCACGTCGAGCTGCTGGCGCAGCCGGTCGGGGGAGAGGCCGCGGGCCACCGTCAGCCGCGGGGAGTGATCGGTCAGCACCGCCCAGTCGTGGCCGATCGCCGCCGCCGTGCGGCCCATGTCCTCGATCGTCGCGCCGCCGTCCGACCAGTCGGAGTGCAGGTGGCAGTCGCCGCGCAGCGCCGCCCTCAGGGCCGTACCGGCACCGCCGCCGTCCGGCGTGCCGGGCCCGAGGCTCTCCTCCGTCTCGGCCTCCAGGTGCGCCAGGTACTCCGGCACCCGGCCCTCCAGCGCCTCGCGGACCACCGCCGCCGTCTTCGGGCCGATCCCCTTCACCGCCTCCAGGGTGCCGGCCGCCGCGCGCCGCGAGGCCTCGCCGTCCGGGAGGGCGGCGAGGGCGGTCGCGGCGGTGCGGAAGGCACGCGCGCGGTATCCGGGCGCCTGCGCGCGCTCCAGGAGGAAGGCGATCCGGTTGAGCGCGGCCACGGGGTCCACGGCGGTCTCCTCACCTGCCGCCGGAGGCCACGTCCGCGACCGCCGGCTCCGGTCCGATCTCGCACCACACCGCCTTGCCCTCGCCCCGCGGCTCCACGCCCCAGCGCGACGCCAGCGCGTCGAGCAGCAGCAGTCCGCGGCCCGAGGTGGCCGCCTCCCCGGGGGTACGCCGACGGGGCCAGGCGCTGGAACGGTCCTGCACGGAGAGCCGGACCCGCCGCACCGGCTCGGGCAGCACCTCCAGGGTGAGGACGGCGCCGCCCTCCGTGTGCAGCAGCACGTTGACGAGCAGCTCGCCCGTGAGGAGCTCGGCGTCGTCCGACAGCTCCGGCAGGCCCCAGTCCCGCAGCGCCTGCCCCACGGCCGCCCGCGCGTCCGAGAGGCCCTGCGGATCGGCCTGGTGGATGTACTGGTGGATGCGGGGCGCCCGGGGTGTGCCCGGGTCCGGGGTGCGGCGCAGCACGAGGAGCGCCACGTCGTCGCCGGAACCCCACCGCTCCCACAGCCGCTCGGAGAGGTGGTCGGCGAGCGCCTCCGCCTGCGGCGGGCCGCTGCGGATCGCCTCCGCGAGCGCGTCGAGTCCGGTCGCGATGTCGGATCCCGGCTGCTCCACGAGCCCGTCGGTGCACAGGACGAGCGTCTCGCCGGGCACGAGGTCGAGGCGCGTCTCGGGGAACTCCTCGTCGCCGAAGACCGTCGCGAGCCCCAGCGGCAGCCCGCCGCGCAGGTTCGGCCGCCCGACCCGGCCGTCGTTGTGCCGGATGAGCGGGCCGAGGTGTCCGGCCCGTACCGCGCGCAGGGTGCCGCTGGTCAGGTCCACCTGCGCGTACGTGCAGGTCGCGAAGCGGTTCGTGTCGAGTTCGGCGAGGAAGCGGGAGGCCCGGGCGAGGACGGTCGAGGGGGCGTGTCCCTCGCCCGCGTACGCCCTGAGCGCGATCCGCAGCTGGCCCATGATGGCGGCGGCGTGCGTGTCGTGCCCCTGGACGTCGCCGACGACGATCCCGACCCGGCCCCGGGGCAGCGAGATCACGTCGTACCAGTCGCCGCCGACCTGCCGGCCGCTCCAGGCCGCGTGGTAGCGGACGGCGATCTCGCCGCCGGTGATCTCCGGGATCCGGCGGGGCAGCATCGTCGCCTGGAGCCCGGTCGCGAGCTCCCGCTCCTCGTCGAAGAGGATCGCCCGCTGGAGGGACTGGGCGACGATCGCGGCGAGGCCGAGCGCGAGGTTCCGCTCGTCGGCGTTGAAGGAGGACCTGCCCCGGTAGAACAGCGCCATCCCGCCGAGCGAGCGGGCCTGCGCGACCAGCGGCAGGTAGCAGGCCGACCGGAACTCGAGCCGCGTGAGGTACGGGGCGAGCTCGGGGAAATCCCGGCCGAGCGAGGCGAACGAGGAGACGAAGCGCGGCCGGCCGCTCAGCACCGTCTCGGCCAGCGGGAGCCCCCGGTCGAGCCGCCGGGTGCGGAAGTCGTTCAGCACGTCGAGGGACTCGCCGCTGAGCGCGATCACGTTCAGCGAGCCGTTCTCGACGAGGCCGAGGGCGAGCCCGTCCGCGCCGAGCCGGGCGAGTCCGCCGGGCCCGGTGAGGGCGGCGGTCACGTCGTCGACGGTCACCGCGCGCGAGAGCGCGTTCGTGGTGCGCTCGACGATGCTCGTCTGCACCTCGCGGCGCCTCTCCAGCTCCAGGAGGAAGGCGGAGTGCGTCACCTCGGCGGTCGTGTCCCGGACGATCCCGACGATCCGCTGTGCCCGCCCCTCGGCCGTGCGCAGGATCCGGGCCTGGACGTGCGTCCAGTGGGGGGACCCGTCGGCCTGCGGGATGGGGAAGTGGGCGGTGTAGGAGACGGAGCCGCCCCGGACGGCCTCCCGGACGATGGCGTCGAGCCGGGTCCGTTCCTCGGGGGCCAGACGGGCGACGAGCGTCTCGGGGCGCCCGTCGTAGGCGTCGGAGGACAGCCCGAAGACCAGCAGCCCGGCGTCGTCGACATCGATGGTGCCCGTGTCGAGATCCCAGTCGAAGCTGCCGGTCCGGTTCATGGCGAGCCGCTCGGCGGGCCCGATCTCGCCAGTGCGCGTCAGCCGGTCGTCATCGGTCATCGTCCCCATTGTCGAACCCGCACCCCTCGGACGCCATGGCGGTGACACGGCGTGGCGCGAGTTCGCCGCGTGGCGTCCCTCCCGCGGGCCGTCCCGGATGCGCTCCGGCGGGCCCGACACGAGAATGGCGGGTGTCGGAAGAACACGTAGGAGGCGGCATGAACGCTGAGCCCGACAAGACGTCCCGGGACGACCTCCCGACGCCCGACCGGGCGCTCCACTCCGGTTCCGAGGGCGGCGCCTTCACGGCGGAGGACGTGGTCCTCGCCTCCGGGCGGGACGTGAACCCGAAGAACCTGGCCTGGGCCGAACGCCGCATCGCGGAGCGGGGCCGGGCAGCGCTGGAGGAGCTCCTGCCCTAGCCGGACGAACCGGCGGACAGACGACGCGGGAGAGCCCCCGGAGCCGTACGGCATCCGGGGGCTTCCGCATTTATGGAACACGTTCTACCGTGGCCGCCGTCGCAGGACGCCGCCACGGGAGGCCCGCATGCACCTCGAGTACACGTCCGAGCAGAACCGTCTGCGCGCCGAGCTGCGGGCGTACTTCGCCGAACTCGTCCCGGAGGACGTCCACACGCGGTACGAGGACCCGGCCGCGCAGAAGCTCTTCTACCGCGAGACCGTGCGCCGCCTCGGCACCGACGGCTGGCTCGGGGTCGGCTGGCCCGCCGAGTACGGGGGGCGCGGCCTCACCCCCATGGAGCAGTTCATCTTCTTCGACGAGGCCGCCCAGGCCGGCGTGCCCCTGCCGCTCATGGCCCTCAACACGGTCGGGCCGACGATCATGCGGTACGGCACCGAGGAGCAGAAGGCCTTCTTCCTGCCCCGGATCCTCTCCGGGGAGATCGACTTCGCCATCGGCTACAGCGAGCCCGACGCGGGCACCGACCTGGCCGCCCTGAAGACCCGCGCGGTGCGGGAAGGGGACCTGGACACCGGTCACTACACGGTCAACGGGCAGAAGATCTGGACGACCAACGGCGACACGGCCGACTGGGTCTGGCTCGCGGTCCGCACCGACCCGGACGCCCCGCCCCACAAGGGCATTACCATGCTCCTGGTCCCCACGAGCGACCCCGGCTACTCGTGCACCATCATCAACACCCTCGCCTCGCACGACACGACGGCCAGCTACTACGACGACGTGCGCGTCCCGGCCTCGAACCGGGTCGGCGAGGAGAACAAGGGCTGGCGGCTCATCACCAACCAGCTCAACCACGAGCGCGTCACCCTCGCGGCGCACGGCACGATGGCCATCCGCGCCCTCCACGACGTCCGGCGCTGGGCCGCCGACACCGGGCTCGCCGACGGCCGCCGCGTCCTCGACCTCCCGTGGGTCCGCCGCTCCCTGGCCCGCACCCACGCCCGCCTCGACGCGATGAAGCTCCTCAACTGGCAGATGGTGAACGCCGTCCAGAACGGCACCCTCACCCCCCAGGACGCCTCCGCCGTCAAGGTGTACGGCTCCGAGGCCCGCCGCGACGCGTACGCGGCCCTCATGGAGGTCGTCGGCTCGGCGGGCGCACTCAAGGAGGGCTCGAAGGGCGCCGTCCTCCACGGCGAACTGGAACGCGGCTACCGCTCCGCCGTCATCTTCACCTTCGGCGGCGGCAACAACGAGATCCAGCGCGAGATCATCTCGTGGATCGGCCTCGGCATGCCCCGGGTGCGCCGCTGAGCGGCCGGGGGCGGACGCCGGCCGCACCGGGGGAGGGGTGGACAGCCCCCGGGCGGCGGCATAGCCTCCGACACACCTAGTCAATTAGTTGAATACAGGTGATGTCGTGCATCCGTTCCGCCAGGCCGTCGAGGACCGAGACGAGGCCGCCATCGAGGCGCTCCTCGCCGAGGACGTCGTCTTCACCAGCCCCGTCGCCTTCTCGCCCTACGCGGGCAAGGCCATCACCGCCGCGATCCTGCGCGGGGTGATCAGGGTCTGCGAGGACTTCACCTACGTCCGGGAGATCGCGGACCCGGACGGCCGCGACCACGCCCTCGTCTTCACCGCCACCGTGGGCGGGCGGGAGATCCAGGGCTGCGACTTCCTCCATTTCGACGAGGAGGGGAAGATCGACGACTTCATGGTCATGGTCCGGCCGCTGTCCGCCGCCAAGGCGCTCGCCGAGGCGATGGGCGCCCAGTTCGACCGGATCGCCACGGAGGCGGCGGGCGTCGCGGGGGCCGCGGGGGCCGCGGGAGTCGCGTAGGTCAGGACCCGTCCCCCGCGCCCGGGGGAGGGCCCTCGTCCGACCACGGATGCCCGTGGTCGCGGGCGTACGCCGCGAAGACCTGCCCGGTTCCCCCGCCGGTCCGCAGGAAGCGCTCGTCGAGGACGGCGGCGAGGTCGTCGAGGGCCCGGCGCAGGACGGAGGCGGAGAGGCGGACGTCCGGGTGGCCGGCCTCGGCGGCGCGGTCGGCGAGGCCCAGGGCGTACCCGAGCCGGCGGGGCAGCGCCGTGTCCTCGTCGGCGTCGTGGAAGTAGTACGACTCCGCGTACTGGAGGAAGTCGACGGTGAGGGTGGCGAGCCCGGCGGCGAGCCCGTCGAGGACGGCCGCCCCGCCGGCGGAGTCCAGGGCCCCGGTCGTGGCCCGGCTGTCGCGCAGGTGCGAGAGGCGCAGGGCGAGCGTCCTGCGGCGGGCTAGCGCCGGGTAGATCCCCAGGATCCACGCCACGGTCGCCGAGAGCAGCACGAAGCCCACGAGGGCCTCGACGGGTGCCAGGACGCGCAGCCAGCCCGCCGTGGGCGCGATGTCGCCCAGGCCGAGCGTGGCCAGGGTGACCAGCGAGAGGTACAGGGCGTCGAGCGGGCCCGCGTGATCGGAGGGCGTGAGCCCGTCCGCGTACGAGAAGTCCCCGGGCATGCGGGGCCAGTACACGAGCGCCCACCCCACGGCCACCGTCACCGCCCAGGCGACCACCACCAGGATCATGCCGAGCGGCCCGGCGAGGCCCGCCGGGCGCCACCGGGCGCCGCGGTGCGCGGAGAGCCGCCACACGGCCCGCATGATCAGTCTGCTCAGGCCGCCGTGCCGGGTCGGGTGCCACAACGTGTGGAAGACGTCCCGCAGGACGAGCAGCACCAGGAGGGCGCCGAGCGGCGTCACGAGCCAGGACATGGCGGCCCCTTTCCCTGCTCCGAGCATGCGCGATCGCCCGCCGCCCCGCACGGGGGCGGGGCGGCGGGCGGTGGACGTCCCGCCGTGGAGCCGGGTGCGCGGAGCCGCGGGGCCGGACGGGGCCCCGGCAGGGCCTCGTGGGGCCCGGCCGGACGGATCCCGGCGGGCCGGGCTCAGCCCTCGGTGACGTCCTGCGGGTACCAGCGCAGCTCGACCGTGTTGCCGTCCGGGTCCTTCACGTACACCGACTGCGCCGAGCCTCGCGCGCCCCAGCGCGGGACCGGGCCCTCGATGACGTCGAACTCGCCGGTGTCGATGACCTCCTGCCAGTCCAGCGGGTCCACGACCAGGCATATGTGGTCCACGTTGGACTCGCCGCGCGGACGCGAGAACAGGTCGATGACGGTGGTCTCGTCGATGCGCACGGACGGGAACGGCACCTTGCCCTCACGCCACTGCTCGACGCGCTCGGGCTCGAGGCCGAGAGAGCCGATGTAGAACTCCAGGGCCTTTTCGACGTCGGTCACGTTGAGGACCAGGTGGTCGAGGGCTTTGACGCGCATGAGTGATTCTCCGCTCCTGTCGGGACTCAGTCATGATCCACTCTGGCACAGCCCTCTGACAACAGCGCCTGGAAGGCGGCCCTTCGGCGCGACGCGGACCCCGCCGCCGGCCGCACGCCTGCGCTTGCGGCGCACGCTCCGGCGGGTTCTCGTGGCGGAGGGGGCCCTTCCGCTGCGCGTCTGGAGTCCGTCATGTCGATGGCGTTCGGTTCACCCTTCGGTTCGTCCGACCCGTTCAGCGACCTGCTGAACCGGTTCTTCGGGATGTCGCCCGCCTCGTCGCCGCCGGCGGTGCAGCGCGTGCCCATCGGACGGCTGCTGACCGAGTCGTCACGCGAACTGCTCAACCTGGCCGCCCGCAGGGCCGCCGAGGACGGCACCACCGACCTCGACACCGAGCACCTGCTCTGGGCCACCACCCAGGTGGACCCCTCCCGGCGGCTCCTCGCCCGGGCGGGCGTCGACCCGGCCGGGCTCGCCGCCGAGATCGAGAAGGCGCTGCCGAGGGAGTCCGACGAACCCTCCGCCGAGCCCGGCCTCACCCCGGCGGCCAAGCGGACCCTCGCCCTCGCCCACGCCACCTCCCAGGCCGCCGGAGTCTCCTACATCGGCCCCGAGCACATCCTCGGCGCGCTGCTGGGCGACGCCGACTCGGGCGCCGGACGGTTCCTGCGCGCCGAGGACGTCGACGTGTCCAGAATGCGCGAGGTCGCCGGCCAGGCAGTCCGCGGCGACGCCCCGCCCGCGGCCGGGAAGCAGGGACAGCAGCCCGCCACCACCCTCGACGAGTTCGGCCGCGACCTGACCGAGGAGGCGCGGGCGGGCAGGCTCGACCCGGTCGTCGGCCGCGCCGACGAGATCGAGCAGACCGTCGAGATCCTCTCCCGCCGCTCCAAGAACAACCCCGTCCTCATCGGTGAGCCCGGCGTCGGCAAGACCGCCATCGTCGAGGGCCTCGCCCAGCGGATCGTCGCGGGCGAGGTGCCCGACACCCTCAAGGACAAGCGGGTCGTCTCGCTCGACATGTCCGGCATGGTCGCGGGAGCCCAGTACCGCGGCCAGTTCGAGGAACGCCTCAAGAAGGTCATCGAGGACGTCCAGAACTCCGAGGGCGAGATCATCCTCTTCATCGACGAACTCCACACCGTCGTCGGCGCCGGAGCCACCGGCGACGGCTCCATGGACGCGGGCAACATGCTCAAACCCGCCCTCGCGCGCGGGGAGCTGCACGTCGTCGGCGCGACGACGATCGACGAGTACCGCAAGTACGTCGAGAAGGACGCCGCCCTCGAACGCCGCTTCCAGCCCGTCCTCGTCCCCGAACCCACCGTCGAGGAGACCGTCCAGATCCTCGAAGGGCTCCGGGACGCGTACGAGGCCCACCACCGGGTCCGGTTCGCCGACGGAGCCCTGACGGCGGCGGCCGAGCTCTCCGACCGGTACATCAGCGACCGCTTCCTGCCCGACAAGGCCATCGACCTCATGGACCAGGCGGGCGCGCGCGTACGGCTCCGCGGCGCCGGCCGCTCCACCGAGGTGGTCAGCCGCGAGGACCGCCTCGCCAAGCTCCGCCGGGAGAAGGACGAAGCCGTCGCGGGCGAGGAGTTCGACAAGGCCGCCGACCTGAAGCGGCGGATCGCCGAGGTCGAGGGCGAACTCGCCGGCATCGAGGAGCGCCGCGAGGGCGTCGTCTCCGTCACCGCCGCCGACATCGCCGAGATCGTCTCCCGCCGCACCGGCATCCCCGTCGCCCAGCTGACCGCCGGAGAGAAGGAGAAGCTGCTCAGGCTGGAGGCGGAGATGCACGCGCGCATCGTCGGCCAGGAGGAGGCCGTCACCGCCGTCTCCGAGGCCGTCCGCCGCAACCGCGCCGGCATGGGCGACCCGAACCGCCCCGTCGGCTCCTTCCTCTTCCTCGGCCCCACCGGCGTCGGCAAGACCGAACTCGCCAAGACCCTCGCCGAGCTCCTCTTCGGCGACGAGGACCGGATGATCCGGTTCGACATGAGCGAGTTCCAGGAGAAGCACACGGTCGCCCGGCTCGTCGGCGCGCCTCCCGGATACGTCGGTTACGAGGAGGCCGGCCAGCTCACCGAGAAGGTCCGCCGTCAGCCGTACAGCGTGGTCCTCTTCGACGAGGTGGAGAAGGGCCACCCCGACGTCTTCAACACGCTGCTCCAGATCCTCGACGACGGCCGACTCACCGACGGCCAGGGCCGCACGGTCGACTTCCGGCACTGCGTCGTCATCATGACGTCCAACATCGGCGCCCAGCGGATCCTCGCCCACGAGGGCGACGCGGCCGAGCTCAAGGACGAGCTGATGCAGGACCTGCGGCAGAAGTTCCTGCCCGAGTTCCTCAACCGCATCGACGACATCATCGTCTTCCACAGCCTCACCGAGGAGGACCTGTCGGAGATCCTGGAGAACCTCCTCGACCGGAGCAAGCACCGCGTACACGCCCAGGGCCTGACCCTGGAGGTCACCGAGGCGGCGAAGAAGCTCCTCGTCGCGCACGGCTACCAGCCGGCCTTCGGCGCCCGCCCGCTGCGCCGCACGATCCAGCGGGAGCTGGACAACCGGGTGGCGTCCCTGCTGCTCGGCGGCGAGGCCGGACCCGGGGACACGATCGTGGCGGACGTCATCGACGACTCGCTGCACTGCACCATCCAGAAGGGCGGGGCGGGCGGGGACGGAGAGGCGGCCGAGGCGGTCTGAGGAACGGGCCCGGCAAACCGGCCTGACGGGTGGGAAACGCCGGGCACGCGCACGCGTGCCCGGCGTTTTCGTCCGGTCCGCTCCCGCCTGGTTCGGAGGCGGTGCTTCCGGCGTAGCCTGAGCGGCATGAGGCAGGACGCCGACCCCGGACCCGCCGTTCCCGACCCCGGACCCGCCGTTCCCGACCCCGGACTCTTCGGCCCCGGATCCGTCACCTGGCAGCTGCACGGCGACCCGGTGATGTGGATCGCCGGCGTCAGGGCCCTGTGGCTCCAGGCCCTCCACCCCGTCGCCGTGCGCGGGATCATGATCAACAGCACTTTCCGCGAGGACCCCTGGGGCCGTCTCCTGCGGACCGCGAGCTTCGTCGGCACCCTCAGCTACGGCACCGCGGCGGCGGCCGAGGCGGCGGGCGCCCGCGTCCGGAAGATCCACCGGCTGCTCGGCGTGGACGACCCCGGGCTCCTGCTCTGGGTCCACTGCGCCGAGGTCGACTCGTACCTCTCCGTGGCCCGCCGCTCCGGCGTCCCGATGACCGACGCGCAGGCGGACCGGTACGTCGACGAGCACCGCGTCTCCGCCCGGCTCGTCGGCCTCGACCCGGACGCGGCCCCGGCTTCCGTGGCCGCACTCGACGCCTACTTCGAGGAGATACGCCCCCGGCTCGCCGGCGGCCCCGACGCGCGGACCGTCGAGGACTTCCTCCGCCGCCCGCCGGTCAAACCCGTCCTGGTACCGGCGCGCGAGGTGATCTGGCGGCGCGTGGCGGCGCTCGCCTACGACACCCTGCCCCCGTACGCCCACGCGCTCTACGGCACCCCCGCGCCCGACGACGACACCGTCACCCACCGGTTGGTCGCCACGGCCAACCTCCTGCGCTGCGTCCCGGCCAGGCTCCGCTGGAGGCTGCCGCCCCGGCACATCCTCCGCGCGATGGACCGGCTCGGCCCCGGCGCCCGTCCCGACCCGTACGCGAACCTCGGCCCGCGCGCCGAGGCGGGAGAGGACACCCGGGCGCACACCCGCAAGGGCGCTTCCGGTCGCTGACACGTGCCCTGCCCGTACCCACTGTCAGTGGCGGCGGCCATACTGGACATGTCGGGGGAACATAAGGAAACGACGGGGGCGACTGCACACGATGGGGGAGACCAGGCTGATCCAGGGCCGGTACCGCCTGGACGAGGTCATCGGCCGCGGGGGCATGGGCGAGGTCTGGCGTGCCACGGACGAGGCGCTCGGCCGCCGGGTCGCCGTGAAGTGCCTGAAGCCGCTCGGCCCGCAGCACGATCCCCAGTTCCTCACGGTGGTCCGCGAGCGCTTCCGGCGCGAGGCGCGCGTCGCCGCCGCGCTCCAGCACCGGGGCATCACCGTCGTCCACGACTTCGGCGAGTACGACGGCGTGCTCTTCCTCGTGATGGAGCTCCTGGAGGGCCGCAACCTCAGCCAGCTCCTCGCGGCCGACCCGCGGAACCCGCTGCCCGTCCAGGACGTCGTCGAGATCGCCGACCAGGTCGCCGACGCCCTCGCGTACACGCACCGGCAGGGCATCGTGCACCGCGACCTGAAGCCGGCGAACATCATGCGGCTCCACGACGGGACGGTGAAGATCTGCGACTTCGGGATAGCGCGCCTCGGCACCGACATGAGCTTCACCTCCAAGCTCACCGGCACCGGCATCGCCATGGGCACCCCGCACTACATGTCGCCGGAACAGATCGGGGGCGGCGAGGTCGACCACCGCAGCGACCTCTACTCGCTGGGTTGCGTGCTGTACGAACTGGCCACCGGAGCGCCGCCGTTCGACCTCGGCGACTCCTGGGCCATCCTCATCGGCCACCGGGACACGGTGCCGAGCCCGCCGCGCGCCCACCGCGCAGAGCTGCCGCCGTACTTCGACCGGCTCGTCGTCGACCTGCTCGCCAAGACGCCCGCCGAGCGGCCGGCCGACGCGGGCGACCTGCGCCGCCGGATCGTCTCGGGCCGGGTCGGCCCGCACGTGCCGCCCGCCCCGCGGCAGCCGTACGACCCGGCGGCCGAAGGCGCGGGCGCCGGGCTCGCGCCCACCGCTCCCTACCCGGTCCCCGACGTGCCCGGGGCGCAGCACGCGTCCTCGGCCGCCCCCGCGGCCACGCACACGCCCTCAACCACGCACACGACGCCCCCGGCCACGCCCACACCCCCCGCCGCGCCCGCGCCCGCGTGGGCCCGGGACATGCGCGGCGGTCTCCGCCCCTCCGCCCTGGCCGCGTCGGCCCGCCCCGCGCTCCAGGACCCGGTCGCCGCCGTCCTCACCACCGAGTGGACCACCGCCCGGCACGCCTCGGACGCGAGCTCCCTCGCCTCCGAGATCCCGGCCCCGGCTTCCGCCCCCGCGCTCAGCCCCTCGGCGGAACTCCTCGCCGTCCTCGCCGGACGCCACCGCGCCGGGATCGGCCTCGGCCGCCTCGACCGCTGGGGCGAGGCCGAGTCGGTCCACCGGTCCGTCGCCGACCACCGCGCCCGTGCGCTCGGCGAGGACCACCCGGACACCCTGTCCAGCCGGTACGAGGTCGGCTTCGCCCTCGCCCGGCTCGACCGCCCCGCCGAGGCGCTCGCCGTCTTCGAACGGGTCGCCGGGGGACGCGCGCGCGTCCTCGGCGACGACCACCCCGACACGCTCGCCGCGCGCCAGGAGCGTGCGTACGCGCTCGGCCGCCTCGGCCGGCACGCGGAGGCGTACGAGGTGTACGTGGAGGTGCTCGCCGCCCGCGAGCGCACGGTCGGGGCCGACCACCCGGACACCCTGCGCTGCCGCCACAACCTCGCCTTCACGCTCGGCCGCCTCGGCCGGCTGGACGAGTCGTACCGTACGGCGCACGAGGTCGCGGAGGCCCGGGCCAGACTGCTCGGCGAGGGGCACCCGGACACGCTCGTGACGCGCCACGAGGTCGCCTTCACGCTGGCGCGGCTCGGCCGTGGCGAGGAGGCGCTCCGCCACTACCGGGCGGTCGCCGACGCGCGCGCCGCCGCGCTCGGCGACGAGCACCCCGACACGCTGGCCGCGCGGTACGAGACGGGTGTCTGCCTCGGCCGCCTCGGCCGGGCGGCGGACGCCCTGGCCGTCTGCCGGGACGTCGTCGCGGCCCGCACGCGCGTGCAGGGCTCCGACGGCCCCGAGACCCTCCGCGCCCGCCACGCCCTCGCGGTCAACCTCGGCCGCCTCGGGCGCTGGGCGGAGGCGCTCGACGAGTCCGAGAGCGTCCGCTCCCTCCGGGAGCGCGTCCTGGGCCCCGACCACCCGGACACCCTCGCGAGCCACCGGGAGACGGCCGTGGCCCTGGAGCGCCTCGGCCGCGCCTCCGAGGCCCTGGCGGCGTACCAGGACGTCGCCGCGGCCCGGATCCGGGTCCTGGGACCCGACCACCCGGACACCCTCGCGGCCCTGGCCGACGAGGCGCGCTGCCAGGGGGCCCGCCCGGTCCCGTGACCGGCGGTCAGCCGCCCGCGGCGAGCTCCTTGGGTCCGTAGAGCGCGGCGCTCGCCCCCGTGGCGAGCGCCCAGTACCGGTCACCGTAGGACCAGTGCCACCACTCCGTCGGGTAGTTGACGAACCCGGCGGCGGCCAGGACGGAACCGAGCAGCTCCCGGTGTGCACGGGCCTCCGCGCTCACGTTCGCCGCCCCGGTGTAGCAGGCGCCGTCGCTCTCCTCCGGCCCGGCGTTCATCCGGGTCCCCAGGTCCCGTTCGACCCCGTCGTCTCCGACGAGCGTCAGGTCGACGGCCGAGCCCGCACTGTGCGGCGCGATCTCCGGCGGGGACACGTACCGGCTCGCGGCCGTACGGATCTCCTCCGCCGACCACTCCGGGTGCAGCGCCCGCAGCTCGTCCGCGTACTCCTCGAAGTACGCCCGCTGGAGCGACGGCGGCCGGTACCCCTCGACGAACAGCAGCCGCACCCCGGCCGGCAGCAGGGCCTGCGCCTTCACCAGCCGCTCGACCACGCCCGCGCGCAGGTGCGAGAAGGCGCCGTCGGCGTCCTCCTTGCGCGGGTCGACGGCCAGGCGCCCGTCGGCGCGGAGGTCCACGAGGGGCTCCCCGCACTCGGCAACGGGTATCGCGGCCACGCGCGGATCGGACATCAGGATGATCTCGGTCATCGCATGATCATCCCCTACCGGCGCCGTCCGGGAGCGGGGCCCCTCGGCTCAGTCGGCGGCCGGCGGGGGCGAGGACGACTCGGCGGCGCGGCGGTACTCGGCGTTGATGCGCTGGGCTTCTTCGAGCTGGTCCTCGAGGATGATGATCCGACAGGCGGCCTCGATGGGGGTGCCCTGGTCGACGAGCTCCCTGGCGCGGGCGGCGATGCGCAGCTGGTAGCGCGAGTAACGGCGGTGGCCGCCGCTGGACCGCAGCGGGGTGATGAGGCGCGCTTCGCCGAGGGCGCGCAGGAACCCCTGGGTGGTGCCGGTCATCTCGGCGGCCCGGCCCATCGTGTAGGCGGGGTAGTCGTCGTCGTCGAAACGGTCGTAGGAGTCGTCCGCTGTCACTTGCACCTCTCTGGTGAACACGTCGAGGGGCCCTGGTGCCAGTACTGGCACCAGGGCCCCGAAGAACTACTACACCATCTGCCGGTCCTGATACCGCACCGGCCTTCTGTTTCCGCCGACCCGACCGAGATGCTGTCGGGCACGCGGGGATCGCGATTGCTTGACCGGAGACCACCTCGCCATCGGGATCGACTGCGTTCCAACGGGTACTGCGTACTGCGCTCACGGGTACCGCCACTGCCATGACAGCGGTCCCGTCCGTGGCGGCCCCTGATCACCGCGGGCCACCCGGTCCGGTCGTCAGTCCCGTCGCCGTCCTACGACAGCCATGGCTTCGGAACTCCACCACCGGACCGTCCTGCTGACTTGCCTTGGGTGTCGCTGCCCGGCAGTTCGTGTCTGCCGGGCCCATGTGTCTCGTTGGGTTACGTGAGAAACCATAGCCACGCCGCGACCCAATGTCTACTCCGGCCGCGACAGATTTTTGTGCGCGGAGGCCGGAGGTAGTCCTCCGCGGCCGGTCCAGGGCGCTGCGGGGCGGCCGGCGCCGGGGAAGGGCCGGCGGATCCCTTCTCGTCCGCCGGCCGCTCGGCGAATAGAATCGGCTCCCATGTCGAAGCCTGACGAGCTGCTCGTTGATGTCGCCGCACTGGTGGAGTCCGGGCAGAGCAATCAGATGTCCCTGACCGTGGTCACCGGTGGTGCCGTCATCACCGGCCGACTGGCTCCCGAGGCCGTGTGGCGGCAGCGGGTGTCGGAGGTCCTGACGGACTCGGCCCGACTGGGCGAGTTCTCCGCCGTCTTCACCGCCGTGCCGCGCGGTGACGGGCCGCCCACCCACCTGCACTTCCACGTGGCCCGCATCCTTCAGGGCGTGGTGGGGATTCCCGAGACGGGCGGGATGTACCGCGTCGCGATCGCGGACGTCAGTGCCTGGACCATGGGCGACTTCAGCTACTCCGACAACTGAGGCGAATTCGCGCGCCGGAAAAACGCCACCTGGGAACGCGAATAGCTGGGGTCCGCATCCCGAAGGATGCGGACCCCAGCTACGAATGGCGCGTCAGCGTCAGGCGGGAACGATGTTCTCCGCCGTCGGGCCCTTCTGGCCCTGCGCGATGTCGAACGTGACCTTCTGGCCTTCGAGCAGTTCGCGGAAGCCCTGGGTGGCGATGTTCGAGTAGTGGGCGAAGACGTCGGGGCCGCCACCCTCCTGCTCGATGAAGCCGAAGCCCTTTTCCGCGTTGAACCACTTCACGGTGCCAGCAGCCATACTGTTTCTCCTTTGCGTGGCATCTCTCTTCGTCATGGAAATCGCATGAGAAGAAAAAGAGATGCCCAAAATTTCGTGGTCACCAAAACGGCAACCGATATCGACGGTAGCACGCCGTGGGGTGCCTATGTGTGAATATCGCCCCGTTCTGTGCGACAAGGCAAATACTCTCCCCGCGAGGGTCGTCAAATTCTCGGTTCGCGGAGGCAGATATTCATTCACGTCGAGTGCACGGTCGCGGGGGTGCGGTGGCTCCGGCCTCTTCCTCGGACCCTCGCGCCGTGTGAGCATGAGCCATGACCGCTCCCGCCCCGCACTCCGGCGCCCCCGGCGCGCTCCGCCCGTACGACGTCGTGATCGTCGGAGGCGGGCACAACGGCCTCGTCGCAGCCGCCTATCTGGCACGGGCCGGACGGTCCGTCCTCGTCCTGGAGCGGCTCGGGCACACCGGTGGGGCCGCCGTGTCCGCGCGGCCGTTCGCCGGGGTCGACGCCCGGCTCTCCCGGTACTCGTACCTCGTCTCGCTGCTCCCGGAGAAGATCGTGCGGGAGCTCGGGCTGCGGTTCGCCGTACGGAAGCGGTCCGTCTCCTCGTACACCCCGAAGGGTGACGGCGGACTTCTCGTCGGCGGGGACCCCGAGCGGACGCGGGCCTCCTTCGCCGCGATCACCGGGTCCGACCGGGAGTACGAGGCGTGGCAGGCGTTCTACGGGCGTACCGCCGAGGCCGCCCGGCGGATCTTTCCCACGCTCACCGAGCCGCTGCCCACGCGCGACGGGCTCCGTGACCGGGT
This sequence comes from Streptomyces sp. NPDC020807, assembly GCF_040641575.1. Taxonomy (NCBI): domain Bacteria; kingdom Bacillati; phylum Actinomycetota; class Actinomycetes; order Kitasatosporales; family Streptomycetaceae; genus Streptomyces; species Streptomyces sp. NPDC020807. The sequence continues at coordinate 63,924 of NZ_JBFADU010000026.1, read as the reverse complement.
CGGCGACGACGCGACCTGGCGGATGCTCTTCGAGGAACCGCTCGGCGTCGCCGTCGAGCGGACCTTCGCCGACGACCTGGTGAGGGGGGTCGTCCTCACCGACGCCCTCATCGGCACGTTCGCCGACGCCCACGATCCGACGCTGCTCCAGAACCGCTGCTTCCTCTACCACGTGATCGGCGGCGGCACCGGGGACTGGGACGTCCCCGTCGGCGGCATGGGCGCCCTCACCGACGCCCTCGCGGACGCCGCCCGCGCCGCCGGTGCCCGCATCCTCACCGGGCACGAGGTCACGCGGATCGAGACCGACGGGGCACGCGCCGCCGTCTCCTACCGGACCGCCGACACGGAGGGCTGCGTGGAGGCCGCACGGGTGCTCGTCAACGCCTCCCCGCAGGAGCTCGCCGTCCTGCTCGGCGAGGCGCCGCCGCCCCCGCCCGAAGGCGCGCAGCTGAAGGTGAACATGCTGCTGACCCGGCTCCCGAGGCTCCGGGACCGGTCCGTCGACCCCCGCGAGGCCTTCGCCGGGACCTTCCACATCGCCGAGGGGTACGGGCAGCTGGCCGCCGCCCACGCCGAGGCCGCCGCCGGGCACCTCCCCACCGCCCCGCCCTCGGAGATCTACTGCCACTCCCTGACCGACCCGACCATCCTCGGGCCCGAGCTCGCCGCCACCGGGCACCAGACCCTCACCCTCTTCGGGCTCCACGCCCCGGCCCGGCTCTTCGCCGCCGACAACGACGGGGCCCGCGCCGCGCTCCTCGAGGCGACCCTCGCCCAGCTCGACGCCCACCTCGACGAGCCGGTCGCCGACTGCCTCGCCGTCGACGCGGACGGCCGCCCCTGCGTCGAGGCCAGGACCCCGCTCGACCTCGAACGCGACCTGAGGCTCCCCGGCGGCCACATCTTCCACCGCGACCTCTCCTTCCCGTACCGGGAGGAGGGGGCCGGGCGCTGGGGGGTCGAGACCGCCCACGCCAACGTCCTCCTCTGCGGGGCCGGTGCCGTCCGCGGCGGCGGCGTCAGCGGCATCCCCGGCCACAACGCGGCCATGGCGGTGCTCGGACGCTGACGCGTGGCGGCCTCCCGCCGCGGGTGTGAAGCTGATCTGCGAGCGCGCTTAAGAAATCCTCGATGGACCGCGAGCGCGACGTACGGAAGATTTTGTTCCAGGGATCTTGGGCGCTGAACCGTGCCCGCACCCGCACATCACAGGACACGCACGTCGGGAGCCGTTGCATTGAAGGCGCTGGTCAAGCTGAAGTCGGAGCCGGGACTCTGGCTCACGGACGTGCCCGAGCCGGAGACCGGCCCCGGGGACGTGCTCATCAAGGTCAAGCGGACCGGCATCTGCGGCACCGACCTGCACATCCGCTCGTGGGACGGCTGGGCGCAGAAGACGATCGCGACCCCGCTGACGATCGGTCACGAGTTCGTCGGCGAGGTCGTCTCCGTCGGCCGTGACGTCGCCGACATCGCCGTCGGCGACCTGGTCAGCGGCGAGGGCCACCTCGTCTGCGGCAAGTGCCGCAACTGTCTCGCCGGGCGCCGCCACCTCTGCCGCGCCACCATCGGCCTCGGCGTCGGCCGCGACGGCGCGTTCGCCGAGTACGTCGCGCTGCCCGCCTCCAACGTGTGGGTCCACCGCGTCCCCGTCGACCTCGACGTCGCCGCGATCTTCGACCCCTTCGGCAACGCCGTGCACACGGCCCTCTCCTTCCCGCTCGTCGGCGAGGACGTCCTCGTCACCGGCGCCGGCCCGATCGGCATCATGGCCGCCGCCGTCGCCAAGCACGCCGGCGCGCGCAACGTCGTCATCACCGACGTCAGCGAGGAGCGCCTCGCCCTGGCCCGCAAGACGGGCGTCTCCCTCGCCCTCAACGTCGCCGAGCAGACCATCGCCGACGGCCAGCGCACCCTCGGTCTCAAGGAGGGCTTCGACGTCGGCCTGGAGATGTCGGGCAACCCGCACGCGATGCGGGACATGGTCGCCAACATGACCAACGGCGGCAAGATCGCCATGCTGGGCCTGCCCAGCGAGGACTTCGCCGTCGACTGGGCGAAGATCGTCACCTCCATGATCACGGTCAAGGGCATCTACGGCCGCGAGATGTTCGAGACCTGGTACGCGATGTCGGTGCTCCTGGAGGCGGGCCTCGACCTCAGCCCCGTCATCACCGGCCGGTACGACTACACCGACTTCGAGGCCGCCTTCGACGACGCGGCCTCGGGCAAGAGCGGCAAGATCATCCTCGACTGGACTGCGGGAGCCTGACCCATGTTCGATTCCGTACGCGACGACATCCGCACCACCCTCGACGAGATCCGCGAGGCCGGGCTGCACAAGCCCGAGCGCGTCATCGGCACCCCGCAGTCGGCCACCGTCGCCGTCACCTCGGGCGGCCGCCCGGGCGAGGTCCTCAACTTCTGCGCCAACAACTACCTCGGCCTCGCCGACAACCCCGAGATCGTCGCCGCCGCCCACGAGGCGCTCGACCGCTGGGGCTACGGCATGGCGTCCGTCCGCTTCATCTGCGGCACGCAGGAGGTCCACAAGGAGCTGGAGGCGCGCCTGTCCTCCTTCCTCGGCCAGGAGGACACGATCCTCTACTCCTCCTGCTTCGACGCCAACGGCGGCGTCTTCGAGACGATCCTCGGCCCCGAGGACGCCGTCATCTCCGACGCCCTCAACCACGCCTCGATCATCGACGGCATCCGCCTCTCCAAGGCCCGCCGCTTCCGCTACGCCAACCGCGACATGGCCGACCTGGAGCAGCAGCTCAAGGCCGCCGTCGAGGGCGGCGCCCGCCGCAAGCTGATCGTCACCGACGGCGTCTTCTCCATGGACGGCTACGTCGCGCCGCTCGACGAGATCTGCGACCTCGCCGAGCAGTACGACGCCATGGTCATGGTCGACGACTCGCACGCCGTCGGCTTCGTCGGCCCCGGCGGCCGCGGCACCCCCGAGCTGCACGGCGTCATGGACCGCGTCGACATCATCACCGGCACCCTCGGCAAGGCCCTCGGCGGCGCCTCCGGCGGCTACGTCGCGGCCCGCGCCGAGATCGTCGCCCTGCTGCGCCAGCGCTCGCGCCCGTACCTCTTCTCGAACACCCTCGCCCCGGTCATCGCCGCCGCCTCCCTCAAGGTCCTCGACCTCCTGGAGTCCGCCGGCGACCTGCGCGAGCGCCTGAACGCCAACACGGCGCTCTTCCGCTCCCGCATGACCGAGGAGGGCTTCGACATCCTCCCCGGCGACCACGCCATCGCCCCCGTCATGATCGGCGACGCCGCCGTCGCCGGCCGCATGGCCGAACTGCTCCTGGAGCGCGGCGTGTACGTGATCGGCTTCTCGTACCCCGTCGTGCCGCAGGGCCAGGCCCGCATCCGCGTGCAGCTCTCCGCCGCGCACTCCACGGAGGACGTGAACCGGGCCGTCGACGCCTTCGTCGACGCCCGCGCCGCCCTCCAGGGCTGAGGCGGGAGCAGGCCCCGGCGCCTGCGAAAATAGGAACATGATCGAAGCGCGGCGGTTGCACATCCTCCGAGCGGTGGCCGACCACCGTACGGTCACGGCGGCGGCCGCCGCGCTGTATCTCACCCCCTCCGCCGTCTCCCAGCAGCTCGCCGCCCTGGAGCAGGAGACGGGTCACCGGCTCGTCGACCGCAGCGCGCGCGGCGCCCGTCTCACCCCGGCCGGGGAGATCCTCCTCAGCCACGCCAACGCCGTCCTCGCCCAGCTGGAGCGGGCCGAGTCCGAACTCGCCGCGTACGGCTCCGGTGACGCCGGCACGGTCACGGTCGCCGCCTTCGCCACCGGCATCGGCCTCGTGGTCGCCCCCGCCATCCGCGCGCTCGCCGAGTCCGCGCCCGGCATCCGGGTGCGGGTCAGGGACGCGGAGGGCGACGAGAGCCTGCTCATGGTCCTCGACCGGCAGGTCGACGTGGCGGTCGCCGTCGAGTACCGGGGCGCGCCCGGCGAGGACGACGCCCGCCTCACCCGTCTCCCGCTCTACGCCGAGCCGTTCGACGCGATCCTGCCCCAGGGGCACCCCCTCGCCGGGGACGAGCGCATCGCGCTCGGCGACCTCGCCAAGGACACCTGGATCGGCCAGTCCACCGGCAACCCCTGCCACGACGTGACCGTCCTGGCCTGCGAGTACGCCGGGTTCGCGCCGACCTTCGCGCACGTCTCCGACGACTTCAGGGCCGTCGTCGCCCTCGCGACGGCCGGCGCGGGGGTGGCCCTCGTGCCGCGTTCGGCGCTGCGCGGGACGGACCTCTCCGGCGTCGAGATCCGGCCGGTGGACGGGGTCGCGCCGACGCGCCGGGTCTTCGCGGCCGTCCGCCGGGGGGCCGAGGAGCACCCCCTGATCAGCCCGGTCCTCGCCGCCCTGCGCAGGGCGGCGGAGCCGGCCGTCTGACCCCCGGACCCCGGTCGGTCCCGGACCCCGCTCGGTCTCAAACCCCGGTCGCTCCCGGGCTCCGTCAGTCCCCCGAGCGGGTCCAGCCCGCCGCCTCGACGCGTGATCCGTCCGTCGGCCGGTCGTCGTCGAAGACCGGCCGCCCGGCCGCGTTCAGGAGCCGCAGCCCGTCGACGTACACCCCGCGCCCGACGTACCGCCCGCCGGTCGTGTACCGCCAGCGGAGCCGTACGGGACCCGGGTGCGTCCCACCGAGCGGTGCGTCCACCCCGTACCAGACCCGCTCCGACCAGCCGCCGACCGTGCCCGACGGGTGCGGGGTCGGCCGCGCCCCCGGGCGTACGGTCGTGAAGGGCACCGGCCGCCACGACTCCCCGCCGTCCGCGGAGACTTCGAGCGCCACCGCGTCCCCGGCCGCCGTGTCCCACCACAGCGCGCAGTTCAGCCGGGTGGCCCCGGGCACCCGGGGGAGAGTGAGGAGGGCGGTGGTGTCCCGGGCCATCCCGGAGAACCAGGGGGTGGCCGTACGGCTCCGCTCCGACCGCACCGGTACGGCCCGGGCCAGGGCGTCGGCGGCGGCGACCCGCGGCGCGGAGCCGGAGCGCCAGGAGCGCACGGGGTGGACGGAGTTGCCGAGGACGACCAGGAAGGTGTCGGTGGTCGGGTCGAGGACGAGGCTGGTTCCGGTGAAGCCGGTGTGGCCGGCCGAGCGCGGGGTGGCGAGGGCGCCCATGTACCAGCGCTGGTCGAGTTCGAAGCCGAGGCCGTGGGCGTCGCCGGGGAAGGCGGCGTTGGCGTTGGTGAACATGAGCTCGACGGAGGCGGGGGAGAGGATGCGGGCCGGGCCGTGGGCCCCGTCGTCGAGGAGGGTGCGGGCGAGGATCGCGAGGTCCCAGGCGCAGGAGAAGACCCCGGCGTGGCCGGCGACCCCGTCGAGGCCGTGGGCGTTCTCGTCGTGGACCTCGCCCCGCACCATGCCCCGGTCCAGTCCCGACCAGGGAGGCCGGGCGTCCTCGGTGGCGGCGATCTCCGGCCGCCACGAGAGCGGTGGACGGAAACGCGTGCGGCGCATCCCGAGCGGAGCGGTGATCTCGTCGTGGAGCAGGTCGTCCAGACCGCGAGCGGTGATCTCCTCCAGGATCAGCTGAAGAGCGAAGAGGTTCAGGTCGGAGTAGACGTACGCCGAGCCCGGCGCGTGCACCGGGACCTCCTCCCACAGCAGCCTCAGCTTCCCCTCCCGTGTCGGCGCCTCGTACAGCGGGATCCACGCCCGGAACCCCGAGGTGTGCGTCAGCAGCTGACGGACCGTGACCTCGTGCTTCCCGCCGCCCCCGAACTCCGGCAGGTACGCGGTGACCCGCGCCTCCAGGTCCAGGGCCCCGCGCTCGATCTGCTGCACCGCGAGCACCGCCGTGAACAGCTTCGACACCGACGCCAGGTCGAAGACGGTGTCGGCGGTCATCGGGACCCGCCGCTCCGGCGGCAGCTCGACGCCCGTGTCCGTCCCCTCGTCGTACGCCGCGTACCGCACCGCCCAGCCGATCGCCCGGTGCAGCGCCACCGTGTCCCCGCGCCCCGCGAGCAGCACGGCTCCCGCGTACCAGGGGTGGGTGGGCGAGGGCCCGAGGAAGCGTTCCGCCTCCGTGACGAGCCGCTCCAGGTGGGCCGGGAGCAGCCCGGCCTCCTCGGCGGAGCCGTACCGCAGGGTTCTCGTCCGCCGCGTCACACCCGTACCTCCCGCCGATTCCGCCTCCGTGTCCCACGCCCACCCTTCCCCATCCCGGAGCGCGGGGAAAATCGAATAATCTGACGCAGCATCAGAAAATCTCTTCCCTCCACCGCGCCGCTGCGGCATCCTGCCGCCCATGAAGACGGAGCTGAGTCGCACACTGGGGATCGAGCACGCCATCTTCGGCTTCACGCCCTTCCCCGCGGTGGCCGCAGCCCTCACCAGGGCCGGCGGATTCGGAGTACTCGGCGCGGTCCGCTACACCGCGCCCGACGACCTCGCCCGGGACCTCGACTGGATGCAGGAGCACACGGACGGGCTGCCCTACGGCCTCGACGTCGTGATGCCCGCGAAGAAGGCGGTCGAAGGGGTCACCGAGGCCGAGATCGAGGCCATGATCCCCGAGGAGCACCGCGCGTACGTCCGCGCGACCCTCGCCAAGCACGGCGTGCCCGAGCTCGCCGAGGGCGAGGCCTCCGGCTGGCGGATCACCGGCTGGATGGAGCAGGTCGCCCGCAGCCAGCTCGACGTGGCCTTCGACTACCCGATCAAACTGCTCGCCAACGCCCTGGGCTCCCCGCCGCCGGACGTCGTCGCCCGCGCCCACGACCACGGCGTCCTCGTCGCGGCACTCGCCGGAAGCGCCCGCCACGCCCGCCACCACGCCGAGGCGGGCATCGACATCGTCGTCGCCCAGGGGTACGAGGCCGGCGGCCACACCGGCGAGATCGCCTCCATGGTCCTCACGCCCGAGGTCGTCGAGGCCGTCTCCCCGCTCCCGGTCCTCGCCGCCGGCGGCATCGGCAGCGGCGAGCAGATCGCCGCCGGACTCGCCCTCGGCGCCCAGGGCGTCTGGCTCGGTTCGCTCTGGCTCACCACCACCGAGGCCGAGCTCCACTCCCGCGCCCTCACCGCCAAGCTCCTCGCCGCCGGATCCGGTGACACCGTCCGCTCCCGGGCGCTCACCGGCAAGCCCGCCCGGCAGCTCCGCACGGAGTGGACCGACGCCTGGGACGACCCGTCGGGCCCCGGCGCGCTCCCGATGCCGCTCCAGGGGCTCCTGGTCGCCGAGGCCGTCTCCCGTATCCAGAAGTACGAGGTCGAGCCGCTGCTCGGCACCCCCGTCGGCCAGATCGTCGGGCGCATGAACTCCGAGCGCAGCGTCCAGGAGGTCGTCGACGAGCTCACGCGCGGCTTCGAGAAGGCCGTCGACCGCATCAACCGCATCGCCGGACGGAGCGAGCAGTGACCGCAGCATCAGCGAGCCAGGCGGCCCCCGCCGGATTCTGGGCCCAGGCCGCCGCCGACCCGGGCCGTACGGTCCTGGTCGCGCCCGACGGCGAGGAGTGGACGGCCGGCCGGCTGCACACCGCGGCCAACCGCCTCGTCCACGGCCTGCGCGCGGCGGGCCTGGAGCGCGGCGACGCCTTCGCCGTCGTCCTGCCCAACGGGCCCGAGTTCTTCACGGCCCATCTCGCCGCCACCCAGGCCGGGTTCTACCTCGTCCCCGTCAACCACCACTTCGTCGGCCCCGAGATCGCCTGGATCGTCGCCGACTCCGGCGCCAAGGTCCTCATCGCCCACGAGCGCTTCGCCGAGGCCGCCGGGCTCGCCGCCGACGAGGCCGGACTCGACGCGGCCGGCCGCTACGCCGTCGGGTCGATCCCGGGCTTCCGCCCGTACGGCGAACTCCTCGACGGCCAGGACGGTTCCGCCCCCGCCGACCGCACGCTCGGCTGGGTCATGAACTACACCTCGGGCACCACGGGCCGCCCCCGCGGCATCCGCCGTCCGCTGCCCGGCAGGCTCCCCGAGGAGACCCCCCTCGGCGGTTTCCTCGGCATCTTCGGCATCCGGCCCGGCGAGGGGAACGTCCACCTCGTCTGCTCGCCGCTCTACCACACGGCCGTCCTCCAGTTCGCCGCCGCCGCCCTCCACATCGGCCACCCGCTCGTCCTGATGGACCGCTGGGCGCCGGAGGAGATGCTGCGGCTCATCGACCGGTACGCCTGCACCCACACGCACATGGTCCCCACCCAGTTCCACCGCCTGCTCGCCCTCCCCGAGGAGGTGCGCGAGCGGTACGACGTGAGCTCGATGCGCCACGCCATCCACGGGGCCGCACCCTGCCCCGAGCACGTCAAGCGGGCCATGATCGAGTGGTGGGGCCGCTGTGTGGAGGAGTACTACGCGGCCAGCGAGGGCGGCGGCGCCTTCGCCACCGCCGAGGAGTGGCTGAAGAAGCCCGGCACCGTCGGCCGCGCCTGGCCCATCAGCGAGCTCGCCGTCTTCGACGACGACGGCAAGCGGCTGCCGCCCGGCGAACTCGGCACCGTCTACCTGAAGATGAACACCGGCGGCTTCCGCTACCACAAGGACGAGGCGAAGACCGCCAAGAACCGCATCGGGGACTTCTTCACCGTCGGAGACCTCGGCGTCCTCGACGAGGACGGCTACCTCTTCCTCCGCGACCGCAAGATCGACATGATCATCTCCGGTGGGGTCAACATCTACCCGGCCGAGATCGAGGCCGCGCTCCTCGCCCACCCGGCCGTCGCCGACGCCGCCGCCTTCGGCATCCCGCACGCCGACTGGGGCGAGGAGGTCAAGGCGGTCGTCGAGGCGGCCGAGGGGTACGAGCCGGGGCCCGAGCTCGCCGCCGCGATCCTCGCCCACAGCGCCGACCGGCTCGCCGGCTTCAAGCGCCCGAAGTCCGTCGACTTCGTCGCGACCATGCCCCGCGACCCCAACGGCAAGCTCTACAAGCGCCGTTTGCGCGACCCGTACTGGGAGGGCCACGAGCGGCCGCTCTGACGCAGCCACCGTTTCGCCACCGGCCCGCCACCCATGCCCCGGTGGCGAAACGGCCCAAACTGCCCTATGTGGCAGTATGCGAACCATGAGTTCGAGCACGGCGACATTGACACGGCAGTGGACCACCTGGGGGCCGGTGGTGGCCGCCCTTGCCCTCGGCGTGGCCTGGGGGCGCGACCTCCCGGGCTTCGCCGTCGTCCTCATCGCGGCCTGTCTCATCGCCGCCGTGCTCGCCGCCGTCCACCACGCCGAGGTCATCGCGCACCGCGTCGGCGAGCCCTACGGCTCGCTCGTCCTCGCCGTCGCCGTCACCGTCATCGAGGTCGGACTGATCGTCAGCCTCATGGCGGGCGGCGGCGAGAAGACCGCGACCTACGCCCGCGACACCGTCTTCGCCGCCGTCATGATCACCTGCAACGGCATCGTCGGCCTCTCCCTCCTCGTCGCCGCGCTCCGCAACCGCACCGCCGTCTTCAACGCCGAGGGCTCCGGCGGCGCCCTCGCCACCGTCTGCACCCTCGCGACGATGACCCTCGTCCTGCCGACCTTCACCACGAGCCACCAGGGGCCGGAGTTCTCCCCCGCCCAGCTCGCCTTCGCCGCCGTCGCCTCGATCTGTCTCTACGGGGTCTTCGTCGCCGTCCAGACCGTCCGGCACCGCGACTACTTCCTCCCCGTGGAGCGCCCGGGCCAGGAGTCCGAGGACGACCACGCCGACCCGCCGGGCGACCGCGAGACCTGGGCCAGCCTCGGCCTGCTCCTCCTCGCCCTCGTCGCCGTCGTCGGCAACGCCAAGCTGATCTCGCCGACCATCGAGGACGGCGTCCAGTCCGCCGGCCTGCCGAAGGCGGTCGTCGGCGTCGTCATCGCCCTCCTCGTCCTGCTCCCCGAGACCCTCGCGGCGGTCCGCGCCGCCCGCCGGGACCGCGTACAGACCAGCCTCAACCTCGCGTACGGCTCCGCCATCGCCAGCATCGGCCTGACCATCCCGGCGATCGCACTCGCGTCGATCTGGCTCTCCGGCCCCCTCGTGCTCGGCCTCGGCGCGCTCCACATGGTGCTGCTCGCCCTCACCGGAGTGGTGAGCGCCCTGACCGTGGTGCCCGGCCGTGCCACGCTCCTCCAGGGCGGCGTCCACCTCGCCATCTTCGCCGCCTTCGTGTTCCTGTCGTTCAGCCCCTGACCGGGCCGGCCGGGGGCAGACTGGCCGGATGACCGACCGCCGCCCCTTCTTCGACGCCCACTTCCACGTGGTCGACCACCGCTTCCCGCTGTACGAGAACGACGGCTTCCTGCCGGGGGAGTTCACCGTCGACGACTACCGGCAGCGCACCGCCGCGCTGCGCGTCGTCGGCGGTGCGGTCGTTTCCGGCTCCTTCCAGCGCTTCGACCAGGGCTACCTGCTCGCCGCGCTCGCGCGGCTCGGACCGGGCTTCGTCGGCGTCACCCAGATCCCGCACGACCTCCCCGACGAGGACGTCGTCCGGCTCGCCGAGGGCGGGGTGCGCGGCGTCCGGTTCAACCTCCGGCGGGGCGGCTCGGCGGACGCCGCGCACCTGGAGACACTGGCCCGCCGCGTCCACGACCTCGCCGGAATGCACACCGAGCTGTACGTCGACGCCCGCGACCTGCCCGACCTGGCCGGCACCCTGGCCGCGCTGCCCTCCGTCAGCATCGACCACCTCGGCCTGCACGCGGAAGGACTGCCGCACCTCCTCGCCCTGGTCGAGAGGGGCGTACGGGTGAAGGCGACCGGCTTCGGCCGGGTGGACCTGGACGTCCCGGCGACCGTCCGGGCGATCCTGGACGCCGACCCCACCGCCCTGATGGCCGGTTCGGACCTGCCGTCCACCCGCGCCCGCCGCCCCTTCGCCGACGCCGACCTCGACCTCCTCGCGGACACGGCGGACCGCCACGCCGACGCGGTGCTCCACGACAACGCGGCGGCCTTCTACCGGATCGCCCCGGCCGTCAGGGCCTGACGACCACCACCCTCAGCGCCGGCGAGCGCATGATGTCCTTCTCGCAGAAGCGCGAGGTCACCCAGCGCCCGGCGGAGTACAGACGCGTCTGGTCGCCGTAGTGGGGCGAGGCCGGGTTCGAGGACTGGGAGTACGAGAGCAGGGTGCGCGCCACCGGGCACCGACTGCCGTCCCAGCCCACCGCCTGCACGTGGCTCGTCCCGTGGGCGACCTCGACGTAGCCGCCGCCCGCCGCGTTCCACACGGGCTCCGTCTTGTTCCAGACGCCCAGGGACTCCGTCCCGCCGCTCACCGGGACGCGTTCCCCGCCGCGCACGACGAACTGGTGGGCGCCCAGCGGCGCGTCGAGCGGGATGCCCGCCGCCCGCAGCTCCGCCACCGCGTCCGCGAGGGCCTTCGCGAAGCCAGGCGCCGCCGTGTTCACGCTGTGCGGGGTATGGACCGGGTCGGCCGCCGAGAACGGCACCCTCCACTGGTCGGCCGGCTTGACCGCCTCGGTGAACCTCCGCCAGAAACGGTCGAAGAGCAGGGCGCCCCTGCTGTCCGCGTTCACCGTCCGGTCCCAGCCGACGAGCACCCGGCACGCCTCCGGGTCGTCCGGAAGAGCGGCCGGGCAGGCCGCCGCCACGTCGGCCGCCGCCAGGTCACCGGCGGGCACCCGGTTCGCGAACTGCTGCCGCTGGAGGTCCGCCACCGTCAGCCCGCCGCGCCCGGCCATCGCCGTCACGTCCTCGACGCCGCCCCGGGTGCGCAGCGACCGCTGGCTCCCGATCGTCCCGAAGATCCGCTCGTAACCGGTGAGCGGCCGGTCGGCGTTGGTCAGCCAGGCGCTGTCGTTGGAGTTCTCGACGTACGGCGTGTCCCGGAGCACCGGCATCCGCGCGGGCCCGAAGGTGCCCGGCTGGACCGCGTCCGGGTCCGAGCCGAGCGCGCAGTCGCCGCGCGAGCCGTCGAGGACGGCGACGCCCGAGGCCGGGTAGGTCGCCCTGCCGAGCGGGGTCGAGCAGCGCCGGTCGAGCTCGTCGGTGATCCGGGGGAGCACCTGCGACTGGCTGAAGTACGACCGCCCGTCGGAGTCCGCCGCGATCGTGTTGACCCAGGGCAGACCCTGGGTGCGCCGCAGCGTCTCCGCTACGTCGTCCGTGGAGCGCGACCGCGCGAAGCCGAGCGCGGTGTCGGAGCCGCGCAGGTTGGCCGCGTTGGGGTCGTTCAGCGCGTACGCCGTGGTGGTCGTCCACGGCAGCGGGAGCTGCGCCCCGAGGCCGCCGACGACGGGGCCGTACCGCGTCCACCACTGCGTACGGGTGACGGTCCCGCCGCCCTTGACCGGCACGGTCACCGTCCGCGGGGTCATCCGCTCGGGGGCACCGTCCACCAGGTAGGCGGTCGGGTCGCCGGGCACGAGCGCCAACTGGTGCAGGTTGAGCGGGACTCCGGTCGCGACGGTGTGGCTCCAGGCCACCTTGTCGTTGAAACCGATGTTGACGACGGTGGTGCCGAGCAGCGAGGCGCCGGAGACGTTCAGCTCGCCCGGGATGGTCTGCTGCGACTGCCAGAAGCGGCGGCCGCCGTGCCACGGGTAGTGGGGGTTGCCGAGGAGGAGGCCGCGGCCGTTCGCCGTGGTGGTGCCGGAGAACGCGACGGCGTTGGAACCCATCGTGGCGTTCTCGGCGGAGAACAGCTCGCGGGCGGCCTCTGCCGTGCGGGCGGGGTCGGGTGCGGGGGCCGCGGCCGGCGCGGCCGTCGTCGGCGGCTTCGCCGTCGTGATGCCGTCGGCCGCCCGCCCCTGTCCGCCGAGGACCGAGACCGCGAACCCGCGACGGGCCACGTCGAGGGCGGTCACCGGCCGGACCCAGTCGGCGCCCGCGCAGGCGGGGTCGGTCACCCGGTTCTTCCGCAGCCAGGCGTTGTAGCCGGCCGCCCAGCCGCGCATCAGCTCCTTGAGGTCCCCGCTCGGGCCCGCCGGGGCCGGGGTCGCGAGCAGCCCTTCGACGGTCCCGGCGTCCTTGACGCCGCGGAAGAACAGGTCGCTGGAGAGGTTCGTGGTGGCCGAGGAGAGCGAGCCGTCGGGGGCGGCCGCGGGGCCGAAGTACCGCGAGCGTTCGCCGTTGACGGTCAGGAAGCCGTCGGCGAGCACGCACACCTGGTCTGCGGCCTGCGCCCAGCCCGTGCCGAACCCCAGGTTCGCGTAGTCGCGCGCCACGATGTGCGGGATGCCGTACTCGGTGTACCTGATGACGGCCGACAGGCCGCGGTCGGAGGGGTGTCGGCCCAGGTCGTCCCGGTCGCCGGAGTCGGCCGCCGCCGCACCGGGCAGGGTGGCGACGACCGCGGCGAGGGCCGCGCCGGTGAGCGCCAGGCGTTTGAGACGGGTACCAAGGTGCAAGGTGACTCCCAACGGACGGTGGAGCACTGCGGGTCGGACCATGCACGCAGCCGCACACCCCCCTTGTCAACATCCCGTTCGGTATCCGAGGTCGGAGCATGTACGCGCTGGTGCACGGTACTTGACCCCCGGCCCGGCGCCCCTGAGGATCACCGGCATGGAACGACTCCTCAGCAGCACCGTCGACGGCGTCCTGCGCACGAGCGCCCGGCGCGTCCCCGACCGGACCGCCGTCCGGTACGCGGACCGCGCCTGGACGTACGCCGAGCTCGACGCGGCCGTCTCCGCCGCCGCGGCCGTCCTGCGGGAGCCGCGCCACGGCCACGGCCTGCCCCCGGGGGCCCGCGTCGCCGCCTACGGCCACAACTCCGACGCCTACCTGATCGCGTTCCTCGCCTGCTCGCGCGCCGGCCTCGTCCACGTGCCCGTCAACCACCACCTGACCGGCGAGGACCTCACGTACCTCCTGGAGCAGTCCGGCGCCTCGCTCGTCCTCGCGGACCCCGCCCTCGGCGGCCGCGTCCCCGACGGATTCGCCGTCAGGCCCCTGCGGGACGCGCCCGGGTCGTTCCTCGACGCGATCGCGGTCGCGGCCGCGGAAACGGACCCGGACGCGGCGGCGGAGGCGTACGACACCGACCCCCGCGACTGCGTCCAGCTGCTCTACACCTCGGGCACGACCGCCCTCCCGAAGGGCGCCGTGATGTCCCACCGCGCGCTCGTCCACGAGTACGCGAGCGCCGTCGAGGCCCTCGACCTCACCGAGGACGACCGGCCGGTGCACGCGCTGCCGCTCTACCACTCGGCGCAGATGCACGTCTTCCTGCTGCCGTACCTCGCCGTCGGCGCCGAGAACACGATCGTCGGGGCCCCCGACCCGGCCGGGCTCTTCGACCTGGTCGAGGCGGGGCGCGCGGACAGCTTCTTCGCCCCTCCGACCGTCTGGATCGCCCTCGCCAACCACCCCGAGTTCGCGGCCCGCGACCTGTCCGCGCTGCGCAAGGCCTTCTACGGGGCCTCGATCATGCCCGTACCCGTCCTGGAGCGCCTGCGGGCCCGGCTGCCCGGGCTCCGCTTCTCCAACTGCTTCGGGCAGTCCGAGATCGGCCCCCTCGCCACCGTCCTCGGCCCCGACGAGCACGAGGGCCGGATGGACTCCTGCGGCCGTCCCGTCCGGCACGTCGAGGCGCGGGTCGTCGACGAGAAGGGCGTGGACGTGCCCGACGGCACCCCCGGCGAGATCGTCTACCGTTCGCCGCAGCTGTGCGACGGGTACTGGGGAAAGCCGGAGGAGAGCGCGGAGGCCTTCCGGGGCGGCTGGTTCCACTCCGGTGACCTCGCCGTCCGCGACGCCGAGGGCTACCTCACCATCGTCGACCGGGTGAAGGACGTCATCAACTCGGGCGGCGTCCTCGTCGCCTCACGCCAGGTCGAGGACGCCCTCTACACCCACGGCGGGGTCGCCGAGGTGGCCGTCGTCGGCCTCCCCGACGAGCGGTGGATCGAGGCGGTCACCGCCGTCGTCGTCCCGCGCGGGGACGTCACGGAGGCCGAACTCCTCGCCCACGCACGGGAGAAGCTCGCCCGCTTCAAGGCCCCGAAGCGGGTCCACTTCGTCGAGGCGCTGCCCCGTAACGCCAGCGGCAAGATCCTCAAGCGCGAGCTGCGGGACCGCTTCGGGAACCGGTGAGCCGTCAGCCTCCCAGCTCCTGCACGACGCAGAGGATGTTGCCCTCACTGTCCTTGAACCAGGCGCCGCGCATGGTGTCCGATTCGACCACGCCGTCGACCGTCTTGATGCCCGGAAGGTCGTACTCCTCGAACGTGACGCCCTTGGAGCGGAGCTCCTTCATCTCGGCGTCGAGGTCGGCGACCTTCCAGCTCGCCAGGGTGTGGTCGGCCTGGCCGCCGTAGGGGGTCTCGTAGAGTCCGATCGTGGTGCCCCCGCACTCGTACCGGGTGTCCTCGGCCGATTCCCTGGTGAGCGGGAGGCCGAGGGTCTCGGAGTAGAAGCGCTTGGCCCGGGTCATGTCGTTGACCGGGATGATCGCGGCGATGGGGGAGTCAGACAGCATTGCAACCACCTCCTCCCTCCAGGCTACGCGCCGCGGAGGTCCACGATCCGTCTGATCTTGCCGACCGAGCGCTCCAGGGTCCCGGGGTCGACCACCTCGACCCCGACGGAGACGCCGATGCCGTCCTTGACCGCCGCCGCGACGGCCCGGGCGGCCTCCTCGCGCTCCGCGCCCGTCGCGTCCGGACGCGCCTCCGCCCGTACGGTCAGGGCGTCGAGCCGGCCCTCGCGGGTGAGGCGGAGCTGGAAGTGCGGGGCGACGGCCGGCGTCCGGAGGACGATCTCCTCCACCTGGGTGGGGAAGAGGTTCACCCCGCGCAGGATGATCATGTCGTCGCTGCGACCCGTCACCTTCTCCATGCGCCGGAAGACGCGCGCGGTCCCGGGAAGCAGCCGGGTCAGGTCGCGGGTCCGGTAGCGGACGACCGGCATGGCCTCCTTGGTGAGCGAGGTGAAGACCAGCTCGCCCTCCTGGCCGTCGGGCAGCACCTCGCCGGTGAAGGGGTCCACGACCTCCGGGTAGAAGTGGTCCTCCCAGATGTGCAGGCCGTCCTTCGTCTCCACGCACTCCTGCGCCACGCCGGGGCCGATCACCTCCGACAGGCCGTAGATGTCGACCGCGTCGATCGCGAACCGCTCCTCGATCTCCGTGCGCATCGCCTCCGTCCACGGCTCGGCGCCGAAGACGCCCACCTTCAGGGAGGTCGAGCGCGGGTCCACGCCCTGCCGCTCGAACTCGTCGAGGAGCGTGAGCATGTACGAGGGGGTGACCATGATGATCTCGGGCTCGAAGTCCTGGATCAGCCGCACCTGGCGGGCCGTCATGCCGCCCGAGGCGGGGATCACCGTACAGCCGAGGCGCTCGGCGCCGTAGTGCGCGCCGAGGCCGCCGGTGAACAGGCCGTAGCCGTACGCCACATGGACCCTGTGACCCGGCCGCGCCCCGGCGGCGCGCAGCGAGCGGGCCACCACGTCGGCCCACACGGAGAGGTCGTTCTCGGTGTAGCCGACGACCGTCGGCCGGCCCGTGGTGCCGCTGGAGGCGTGCACGCGCCGGATCTCCGACCGGTCGACGGCGAACATGCCGAAGGGGTAGTGGTCGCGCAGGTCGGACTTGGCGGTGAAGGGGAAACGGGCCAGGTCCGCGAGGGTGCGGCAGTCGTCGGGGGAGAGGCCGGCGGCGTCGAAGGACCGCCGGTAGAAGGGCACGTTCTCGTACGCGTGCCGGAGGGTCGCGCGCAGGCGCTCCAGCTGGAGCGCCGCGAGCTCCTCGCGGTCGAGCCGTTCGCCGCTGTCGAGCAGATCGCTCAGATCCGGCATGTGCCGCTCCCTCGTCCCTGGCCTCTACACCAACCGATCATTCGGTTGATCCGCTGCGGGTCAGTAAATCCGCTCGAACCGGGGGTTTGGCAAGAGGTACGGAGCACCTTTCCCGGCGCATTCGGGCGAGTCGGGCCGCGACGGCGTGCGGCCCGCGCCGAAAAGGGACAGAAGTGTGGACATGCCTGCCACCGTCACCGACACCGCCGACACCGAGGACACCCCCCAGGTCCACTTCTGGGCCGTCCCCGACCTCACCGGCCTCGACTTCGACCCGCTGCTCGCCAAGCTGCTCCACGAGGACCCCGTGAGCCGGGTCCGCATGCCCAACGGCGAGGGGTACGCCTGGCTCGTCACCCGCTACGAGGACGTCAAGTTCGTCTCCGTCGACCCCCGCTTCAGCCGCCAGGCCGTCTGGGGCCGCTCCATCACCCGCGTCGCCCCCCACTTCATCCCCATGGAAGGCGCCGTCGGCTTCGCCGACCCGCCCGACCACACCCGCATGCGGCGCGTCGTCGCCCGCGCCTTCAGCGCCCGCGCCCTGAACGCGCTGCGCGACCACGCCCAGGACGTCATGGACCGGCTCCTCGACCGCGTCGAGGAACACGGCGCCCCCGCCGACCTCATGGAGCTGGTCAACCGCCCCTTCCCGCTCGCCATGGTCAGCGAGCTCATGGGCGTGCCCGAGGAGGACCAGCCGCTCATGGCCCGCTGGTCCGACACCATCATCTCGGCCGCCGCCGGCCGCGAGGCCAGCGAGCGGGCCAAGGCCGAGATGGGCGCGTACTTCACCGAGCTCATCGGCCGCAGCCACGGCACCGGCAGGGAGACACTCGTCGCCGTCCTCGCCGACGCCGTCGACGAGGAGACCCTCACCGAGCACGAGGCCGTCGGACTCGCCGTCCTCATCCAGATCGGCGGCGCCCACGCCGTCCGCAACAACAGCGCCAACATGGTGTACGCGCTCCTCACCCACCCCGAGCACCTCGCCCGCCTCCGCGCGGAACCCGCGCTGGTCCCGCAGGCCGTCGACGAACTCCTCCGCTACATCCCGCACCGCAACGCCGTCGGCCTCTCCCGCATCGCGACCGAGGACGTCGAGGTCGGCGGCGTCACCATCCCCGCCGGAGACCCGGTCTACGTGTCCTACCTCACCGCCAACCGCGACCCCGAGGTCTTCCCCGCGCCCGAACGGCTCGACTTCGACCGGGAGTACAACCCCCACGTCGCCTTCGGCCACGGACCCCACTACTGCCCCGGCTCCGCCCTCGCCCGCATCGAGTCCGAGATCCTCGTCGAGTCCCTCTGGACCCGCTTCCCCGACCTCCGCCTCGCCGTCCCCGAGGAGGAGCTCCGCTGGCAGCGCGGCGCCCTCATCCGGGGCCCCGAGACCCTGCCCGTCACCTGGTGAGAGGAGCCCGTACGCCATGACCGTCACCGCCATCGGCCCGCGCGGCGGCCTCGTCGTGCCTCCCGGCCACGGCAAGGTCGTCGCCTCCGCCGCCCAGCACGTCACCTTCAAGGTGACCGGCGAGCACTCCCGTACCGCCTCCACCTTCGAGGTCCTCGTCCCGCCCGGCTTCGACGTCGGCGCCCACGCCCACGGCCACAGCGAGGAGCTCTTCTACGTCCTGGACGGCGAACTCGACGTCCTCGCCTTCGAACCGCTCGTCCGCACCAGGGACAGCTGGCGCGACTGGGAGTCGGCCTCGGGACAGCGCGCCGTCCGCGCCACCCCCGGCACGCTGATCCTCGTCCCGCCCGGCTGCCCGCACGCCTTCGCCAACCCGACCGGCGACCCCGTCCGCATGCTCTTCCAGGCCTCCCCACCGCCCGACCACGAGCGGTACTTCGAGGAACTCATGGAGATCCTCGCCGCGGCGGGACCCGGCGGGGACGTCGACCACGAGGCCGTCGCACGGCTCCGGATCCGGTACGACATCGACCAGATCACCCCCCTCCGGCACGACACCGGTGTCCGCCAGGAGACGACCCCCACGCCATGAGCAGCCCAGAGAACCACGGCCCGGTCGTCCACGACTGGGCCGTGACCGCGCTCCCCGGCACCGCCTTCGACCCCTTCCCCCACCGGCTCCTGCGCGAGGAACCCGTCGCCCGTGTCCGCCTCGCCCACGGCGAGGGTCACGCCTGGCTCGTGACCCGCTACGAGGACGTGCGACGGGTCGCCTCCGACCCGCGCCTGAGCCGCGCCCTCACCGTCGGCCGCCCCATCACCAGCACGACCCCGCACACCCTCGCCCCCGCCGGCGGCGTGGGACGCGCGGACCCGCCCGACCACACCCGGCTCCGCAAGCTCATCGCCCCCACCTTCGGCCGCCGCCGCATGACCGCCCTGCGCGAGCACACCCGGCGCGAGGCCGACCGCCTCGCCCTGCGCACCCTCGATGCGGGCCCGCCCGCCGACCTCGCCGAGACGTTCGTCGGCCCGCTCGCCGCCTCCGTCATCGTCGGCCTCCTCGGCGTCCCCGCCGCCGACCTCGACCGCGTCGAACGCTGGCGCGCCGGACTCCTCTCCCACGACACCACCCTCCCCGAGGGCGAGTCCGTCAAGAAGGAGATCGCCGGGTACTTCGCCGACCTCGCCCGCCACCGCGCCCGGCACCCGGGCGACGACCTGGTGAGCGAGCTCGCCGCCGCCCGCGCCGCCGGCGGCATCAGCACCCCCGAGCTCGTCTCGATGTCCGTCATGCTCACCCTCAACGGCCTCGACGCCGTACGGAACATCGTGGCCACCATGGTGTACGTGCTCCTCGTCCACCCCGAGCAGACGGCGAAGCTCCGCGCCGACCCCGACCGCCTGCCCCGGGCCGTCGACGAACTCCTCCGCTACATCCCGCAGCGCAACGGCGTCGGCATGCCCCGCGTCGCCACCGCGGACGTCGAGATCGGCGGCGTCACCGTCCGGGAGGGCGAGGCCGTCCACGTCTTCTACCCGGCCGCCAACCGGGACCCCGCCGTCTACACCGACCCCGACCGGCTCGACCTCGACCGCGACGAGGCCCCGCACCTCGCCTTCGGGGCCGGCGCCCACTACTGCGCGGGAGCCCAACTCGCCCGCATGGAAGCCGAGGTGATGCTCTCCACGGTGCTCGCACGCTTCCCCGGCCTGGCCCTCGCCACCGATCCGGAAAGCGTCGGATGGCGGCGGGGAAGCGTCAACCGCGGACCGGTCGCCCTGCCCGTCACCTGGTGAAAAACCAGTTGGCGGTGAGCGGACGGGGTGCTGGAGTGGGCGCAATGGAACCCACTTCACTTCGTGACCTGTACGACCGCCAGCTGCGCCGCGACGCCCGCCCCGACGGCCCCGGCTGCCGGGTCGAGCGCGTCGGCGACGTCGTCCGGCAGACCGGACCCGCGCACGCCTGGAACGGCGTGCTCTGGTCCGGCCTCGACGCCCACGTCGACCACGATGCCGACGCCGCCCATGCCGCCCAGGGCGCCGACGCCGGCTCACGGGCCGACGCGGCCATCGCCGAGCAGATCGCCCACTACGAGGCCAGGGGACTGGCCTTCGAGTGGAAGCTGTACGGGCACGACGGCCCCGCCGACCTCGCCGAGCGGCTCCTCGCGGCGGGCTTCGTCGCCGAGGACTCCGAGACCCTCCTCGCCCACGAGGCCTCCGCCGTCGCGGAGCACGTACCGCTCCCCGAGGGCGTCGAGCTGCGCGCGGTCACCGACGAGGCCGGCGTACGCCAGGTGGTCGAGGTCCACGACCGGGCCTTCGGCAAGGACAGCTCGCACATCGGCCGCCAGCTCCTCGACCGGCTCGCCGCCGACCCCGACACCGTCACCGCCGTCGTCGCCCTCGCCGACGGCGAACCCGTCAGCGCGGCCCGCCTCGAACTCGTCCCCGGCACCGACTTCGCCGGCCTCTGGGGCGGCGGCACGGTCGAGGCCTGGCGCGGACGCGGCCTCTACCGCGCCCTCGTCGCCCACCGCGCCCGCATCGCGGCGGAACGCGGCCACCGGTACGTCCAGGTCGACGCGGCCGAGACCAGCCGCCCGATCCTCCAGCGCCTCGGCTTCGTGACCCTGTCGACGACGACGCCGTACGTGTACTCCTGATCAGCCGTGCCAGACGCCGGTGACGGCGGTCCGCCGCACGTAGTCGGCGAAGCCCCGGGGCTCACGGCCGAGCGCGCGCTGCACGCCGTCGGCGAGCTCGGCGAACCGGTTCTCCCTGATCCAGCCGAAGAGCAGGTTCAGGAGCTCGACGAAGTCCCCGGGCAGGCCGTGGGCCTCGCCGAAGGCGGTGAACTCGGGCGGCGAGACGGGCCGGTAGGCGACGTCCCGGCCGGTGGCGCGGGCGATCAGCTCCGCGACGGCGCCCATGCTCAGCAGGTCGGGCCCGGACAGCTCGTAGGCCTCCCCGGCATGCCCGGACCCGGTGAGGGCGGCCACGGCGACCTCCGCGATGTCGTCGGCGTCGACGAAGGGTTCGAGCCCGTCCCCCGCAGGGAGGACGAGCTCGCCGTCCAGCAGCTGCCGCCGGAAGTAGCCCTCCTCGCTGAAGTTCTGCGTGAACCACGCCGGCTTGAGGAGCGTCCACTCCGCGCCCGACTCCCGCACCGCGCGCTCGCAGGGCAGCTTCTCCTCACCCTCGGCCGGCACCCAGCCGCGGTGGGACAGCAGCACCAGGCGCTCCACCCCGCGCTCCGCCGCGAGCTTCGCGAACGCGGCCATCGACACGTCCGCGTCCTCGCGGAGCGAGTCGACCAGATAGGCCGCGCCGACGCCGTCGAGCACCGGCTCCCAGGTGTTCTCGTCGTGCCAGTCGAAGCGGGCGGGGCCCGAGGCGCCCCGGGACGCCGCCCGCACCTCGTGACCGCGGTGCCGTAGCAGGGAGGTCACCCGCCGTCCCGTCTTGCCCGAGCCCCCCAGGACCAGGATCTCGTTCCGCTGTGTCCGTGTCGTCGTCATGTCCTCCATCCAACGGGGACCGGATGAGCGGCGGAATGGCAGATCCGCTCAGATCGATGTCCGAGCGTCCAGAGGTGTGTCGGCGAGACACCCCCTAGGCTCGGAGGGATGGACCCCCTCGCGAGCCTCCTCCACGAAGTACGGTCCGACGGCGCCCTGTTCAGCCGGAACATCGTGACCGCGCCCTGGTCGGTCCGGTTCGCCGTCGGCACCCCCGTCTCCGCCGTCACCATGCTGCGCGGCTCGGGCTGGCTCGTCCCCGGCGACGCCGATCCGGTCGAGCTCGGCCGCGGCGACGTCGCGGTCGTCTCCGGGACCGAACCGTTCACCGTCGCCGACGACGCCCGCGCCACGGCGGCCCCGTTCTACGTCGCCCACCGCGACGGATGCACCACCGCCGACGGGGAACCCCTCGACGACGGCGTCCACCTCGGCCCCCGCACCTGCGGGAACGGCCCGGACGGCCTCGACGGCCCGAACGTCCTGCTCACCGGCAGCTACCAGGTCGACGGCCGGGTGTCCGAGCGCCTGCTCGGCGGCCTTCCCCGCGTCCTCGTCGTCCGCCGGGACGACGACCGCCACGGCGGGCTCGGCCCGGTCCTCGGCCTCACCGACCTGGAGATCGGCCGCGACGAACCCGGACAGCAGGCCGTCCTCGACAGGCTCCTCGACCTGCTGCTGCTCTCCACGCTGCGGGAGTGGTTCTCCCGCCCGGACACCGATCCGCCGGCCTGGTACCGGGCGCTCGGCGACCCCGTCGTCGGCCGCGCCCTCCGCCTGCTCCACGACCGGCCCGCGCACCCGTGGACCGTCGGCGAACTGGCCGGGGCGACCGGCGTCTCCCGCGCCACCCTCGCCCGCCGGTTCACCGACCTGGTCGGCGAACCGCCCATGACCTACCTGACCGGCTGGCGCCTCGGCCTCGCCGCAGACCTGCTCGCCCGCAGCGACGCCACGGTGGAGACGGTGGCCCGACGGGTCGGGTACCGCAGCGCGTTCGGCCTGAGCGTGGCGTTCAAGCGCGTGTACGGGACACGGCCGAGCCACCACCGCACGGTGGCCCCCAGGGCGTGAACGCCCCGCGACCCCGGCCATGATCCGCCGGACACGCCCTAAGCCGTCCAGTGCGCGGGACGCGCGAAGCCCTCCGGGAGACGGGTCGCCGCGTCGCCGCGCGCCGAGTTCAGCTGAGGCTGCGTGAGGAACAGCGCACCGGTCAGGTCCGCCCGCGACAGGTCCGCGTCCCGCAGGTCCGCGCCGATGAGGTCGGTCAGCGTCAGGTCGGCCCCCGACAGGTCGGCGGCGATCAGGAGCGCACCGCGCAGGTCGGCGCCCCGCAGCTTCGCGCCGCGCATCCGCTTGCCGATCAGGTCGGCCCCGCGACGGCTCTGCGGCTTCCCGCCGGCCGTCGCCCGGACCAGCTCGCTCGTCCGCAGCAGGAGGGGGTTCACCTGGGCCCGTACGGGAGTCACGTCGAGCTCCTCCAGCGCGTCGGGCGTCCCGCCGGTCAGCGCCTCGACCCGGTCGTACGCGGCTCGCAGATCGCCCGCGAGCGGGCGCGCGGCGGGCCGGTCGAGGGCCTCGCCGAGGTACCGGAGCAGCTCGTGGAGCTGGCGGACGACCGGGAAGACCTCGTACATCTGCCGGGCCGTCTCCGGAGCCTCCCGCCAGGACACCCCGCCGAACGTCACCTGCGAGACCCGCTGGCCTGCGCCGAAGCAGTCGTACACGGTGCAGCCCTGGAAACCGCTCGGCCGCAGCCTCGTGTGGATGCCGCAGCGGAAGTCCTCCCGGAGGTTCCGGCAGGGCTCGCCCGAGGACTTGTTCACGGCGAAGTCGGCCGACTTCGCGAAGGGGAGCGCCACACAGCACAGACCGAAGCAGTTGGCGCAGTCGCCGACGAGGGCGATTTCCCGGGTCTCGGGCACGGCGGAACGGTTCCTTCGCATGTCGGGGACGGTCCGCCCACCGTATCGCGCTCTCCGGGAAACCCGATGGCGAAGATCATCGGGCGCGGGGGAGGATCGACCGCATGCCGCACTTCACCACGTACGACGGGACCCCCCTCGCCTACCGGACCCTGGGCGAGGGTACGGGGGATCCGCTGATCTGCCTGCCCGGCGGTCCGATGCGCGAGGCCGCGTACCTCGGGGACCTCGGCGGGCTCGCCGCCCACCGCGCCCTCGTCCTGCTCGACCTCCGGGGGACCGGGGCGAGCGCGGAGCCCGCCGACCCCGCCACGTACCGCTGCGACCGGCAGGTGGAGGACGTCGAGGCGCTCCGCGCCCACCTCGGCCTGGACCGGATCGACCTCCTCGGCCACTCCGCCGGGGGCAACCTGGCGACGCTCTACGCCGCCGCCCACCCCGAGCGGGTCCGCTCCCTCGTCCTCGTCACCTCCCTCGCCCGCGCGCTCGGGATCACCACCACCGACGAGGAGTGGGACGCCTCCGTCGAGATCTTCGCCGGGGAACCGTGGTACGCGAAGGCCCGCGCCGAGCTCGACGCGATCGACGACGACACCCCGCAGGCGCGCGTCCTGGAGATCACTGCGCCGTTCGCGTACGGCCGCTGGGACGAGGGGGCCAGGGCGCACGCGGCGCGCGGAGCCGGGGAGACGAACGGGCGGGCCGCCGCCGCCTTCCACGGCGAGGGCGCCTACACCCCGGACGAGACCCGCCGCGCGCTCGCCGCGCTCACGGCGCCCGTCCTCGTCCTGGCGGGGGAGTACGACGCCGGGCCCACCCCCGCCCACGCGGCGGAGCAGGCGGCCCGCTTCCCGCACGCCGAACAGCGCACGCTCCCCGGAGCCTCCCACTTCCCGTGGATCGACGACCCCGAGACCTTCGTCCGCGAGGTCACCGCCTTCCTCGACCCCGAGATCCGCACGCTCGCCGTGAACGGCGTACGCCTCGCCTACCGTGTGTACGGCTCCGAGTCCGCGGCCCCGCCCGTGGTCCTGGTCCACGGCCGCGGCGAGAACGGCGCGGGCTGGCGGGGGATCGCCGAGGCGCTCGCCGAGCACCACCGGGTGTACGTCCCCGACCTGCGCGGCCACGGACTCAGCGACCGCACGGGCGGCTACGGCTTCGCCGACTTCCGCGACGAACTCGGCGGCTTCCTGCGCGCACTCGGCCTCGGCGGCGCCACGGTCGTCGCCCACTCCATGGGCGGCGGAGCCGCATACCTCCTGGCCCAGCGGGAACCGGACCTGATCGGCCGCCTCGTCCTGGAGGAGCCCCCGGCCTTCGTCCCCCTGGACCCGCCCCGCCCGGTGGCGGCCCGCCCCGACACCCCGCCGCCGTGCGACTGGGAGGTCGTCACGACCACCGACGCCGAGCTGAACACCCCCGACCCGGCGTGGCGCGCGGACGCCCACCGGATCACCTCCCCGGCCCTCGTCCTCGCCGGCGGCCCGACCAGCCACGTCCCGCAGGACCGGCTGGCGGAGCTGGCGGAGCGGATCCCGCACGCCCGGCTGGTCACGATCCCGGCCGGGCACACGATCCACGAGGCGGACCCGGCCGCGTTCCTGTCCGCGCTCCGCGAGTTCGGGCTCGGCTAGGGCCTGTCCGGCGGATCTGAGCCCCCGGCCGTGATGCGCCGGGCGGGACCAGGCCCCGCCGGGTCCCGCGGCACCGGGCGGTCACGCGCCGTCCCGGTCCGCCTCCACCGCCACCGTGCGGGCCCAGCGGTAGTCCGCCTTGCCGCTGGGGGAGCGCTGGATGGCGTCGGCCAGGACCAGTTGGCGGGGGATCTTGTAGCCGGCGAGGTGGGTGCGGCAGTGGGCCTGGAGGGCGTCCAGGTCCATCGGCGGCGCGTCCGGGCGGAGTTGGACTACGGCGGCGACGTGGTTGCCCCAGCGGGCGTCGGGGACACCGGCGACCAGGGCGTCGTACACGTCGGGGTGGGACTTGAGCGCCTGCTCCACCTCCTCCGGGTAGACCTTCTCGCCGCCCGTGTTGATGCACTGGGAGCCGCGGCCGAGGACCGTGACGATGCCCTCCTCGTCGACGGTCGCCATGTCACCGAGCAGCACCCACCGCACGCCGTCCTTCTGGAAGAAGGTCTCGGCGGTCTTCCCGGGGTCGTTGTAGTAGCCGAGGGGCACGTGGCCGCGCTGGGCGAGGCGGCCGATCTCGCCCGTCGCGACCGGCTCGTACGTGGCCGGGTCGACGACCTGGGTGCGCTCGTTGACGTGCAGCCGGAACCCCTTCGCCGGGCCCGAGTCGTCGGTCGCGCGGCCGTTGGAACCGGATTCGGTGGAGCCGAAGTTGTTGAGGAGCAGCACGTTCGGCATGAGCCCCTGGAGCTGCGCCCGTACGGTCTCCGACATGATCGCCCCGGAGGACGACAGACTGAAGAGGTTCGACAGGTCGGTGTCCTTCTGCGGGCCGGCGAGGGCGTCCACGAGCGGGCGGAGCATCGCGTCACCGACCAGCGAGAGGCTGGAGACCTTCTCCTTCTCCAGGGTGCGCAGGACCTCCTCCGGCACGTACTTGCGGTGCAGGACGACCCGCTGGCCGTAGTCGAAGGCGATGAACGCCATCAGCAGGGAGGTGCCGTGCATCAGCGGCGGCGCGGGGAAGAAGGTGATGCCGGCACCGCCCGCGGCGACCCGCTCGGCCAGCTCCTCCGGGCGCTTCACCGGCTCGCCCGAGGGGTCCCCGCCGAAGAGGCCCGCGAAGAACAGGTCCTCCTGGCGCCACAGGACGCCCTTCGGCATGCCGGTGGTGCCGCCGGTGTAGATGATGAAGAGGTCGTCGGCGGAGCGCGGGCCGAAGCCCCGCTCGCGGGAGCCGGAGGCCTCGGCCTCGGTGAACGGCACGCAGTCGAGGGCGGGGGCGCCCTCGGGCGGGGTCCCCACCCGCACGAGGTGCCGCAGCTTCTCGGTGCGCGGGAGGGCGGCCGCGACCCGTTCCGTGAACTCGGCGTCGAAGACGAGCGCGGTGAGGTCGGCGTCCCGGTAGAGGTAGACCAGCTCCTCCTCGACGTAGCGGTAGTTCACGTTGACCGGAACGATCCGGGCCTTGAGGCAGGCGAGGACGGTCTGGAGGTACTCGATGCCGTTGTACAGGTGGATGCCGAGGTGCTCGCCGGGCCCGATGCCGGCCTCGACGAGGTGGTGGGCGAGGGCGTTGGCGGCGGCGTCGAGCTCGGCGTAGGTCAGCCGGCGTTCCTCACCCGTGCCCGGGTGGTCGACGTAGACCAGCGCCTCGCGGTCCGGGACCACGTCGACCACCGATTCGAACAGGTCGGCAAGGTTGTACTCCACCGTTCCTCCTGACCCCGGTTCACTGACGTGGCGGTCATTAGAGCGCCGACGGGCGGTGGGGGGAAGGGGGTGCGCAGAAGAATCTGACTGAGTGTCAGAAAACTATTGAACTGGACCCCCCACTCCTGCAACCTGTTCCAGAACTGGAGACGGGAGACCCCATGGGTGGCACCGAACACCTCGACGTACGGCGCGAAGGCGCCACGCTCGTCCTCACCTTGAACCGGCCCGACGCCAAGAACGCCCTCTCGCTGCCGATGCTGGTCGGCCTGTACGACGGCTGGCTGGAAGCCGACGCCGACGACGGCATCCGCTCCGTCGTCCTCACCGGGGCGGGCGGGGCGTTCTGCGCAGGCATGGACCTCAAGGCACTCGCCGGCAAGGGAATGGAGGGCGAGGGGTACCGCGAACGGCTGAAGGCCGACCCCGACCTGCACTGGAAGGCGATGCTCCGCCACCACCGCCCGCGCAAGCCGGTCATCGCGGCGGTCGAGGGGTACTGCGTCGCCGGCGGTACGGAGATCCTCCAGGGCACCGACATCCGCGTCGCGGGCGCGTCCGCGACGTTCGGGCTCTTCGAGGTCAGGCGGGGCCTCTTCCCCATCGGCGGCTCCACCGTCCGCCTGCCCCGGCAGATCGCGCGCACCCACGCCCTGGAGATGCTCCTCACCGGCCGTCCGTACTCCGCCGACGAGGCGGCCCGGATCGGCCTCGTCGGCCGTGTCGTCCCCGACGGCACGGCCCTGGACGCGGCCCTCGAGATCGCCGAACGCGTCAACGCGTGCGGGCCGCTGGCCGTCGAGGCCGTGAAGGCGTCCGTCTACGAGACGGCGGAGATGACGGAGACGGAGGGGCTCGCGGCGGAGCTGAAGCGGGGGTGGCCGATCTTCGACACGGCGGACGCGAAGGAGGGGGCGCGGGCGTTCGCGGAGAAGCGGCCGGCGGTGTACCGGCGGGAGTGAGGACCCCCCGCTGCGAGCTCAGCCCGCCCGGCGTTCGAGGGCAGGGCCGTCGGGCCGTACGGGGTCCGGCGGCTGCCCCCGGTTTCGGGAAGGGCGGGGTGGGGTGAAGGCCCCGCCTCAGCGGCCCCCGGGCTCGCGCCCCCGGGCTCGCGCCCCCGGGCTCGCGCCCCCGGGCTCGCGCCTCCGGACTCGCGCCTCCGGACTCGGGGCCCCCGCACCCGCCCGCGCATCCACTCACCCACCCACCAAGGAGCAGCCCACGATGGCCCCCACCCCACCGCCGGAAGTCCTCCGCGCCCCCCTCGTCGTCGAGTTCCCCTTCACCCGCTCCCTCGGCCCCGTCCAGTCCGCCTTCCTCACCGGACTCCGCGAGCGCACCCTCCTCGGCGTCCGCACCGAGTCGGGCGACGTGCTCGTCCCGCCCGTCGAGTACGACCCCGTCACCGCCGCCGAGCTCCGCGACCTCGTCGAGGTCGGCGGGACCGGCACCGTCACCACCTGGGCCTGGAACCCGGAGCCCCGCCCCGGGCAGCCCCTCGCGACCCCCTTCGCCTGGGTCCTCGTCCGGCTCGACGGCGCCGACACCGCCCTCCTGCACGCCCTCGACGCCCCCGGCCCGGACGCCGTCCGCACCGGGCAGCGGGTCCGCGTCCGCTGGGCCGCCGAACGGACCGGCGCGATCACGGACATCGCGTGCTTCGAGCCGTACGACGGCGACGCGGGCAACCCCGAACCCGCCGCGCACGACGGCCTGTTCGGTGACGACCCCGTCACCGGCATCGTCGCCGAGGCCCGCCTCGACTACACGTACAGCCCGGGCCGCGCCCAGACCCGCTACCTCCACGGCCTCTCCGAGCGGCGCACCGTCGGCGAGCGCTGCCCCTCCTGCGCGAAGGTGTACGTCCCGCCCCGCGGCGCCTGCCCCACCTGCGGCGTCGCCACCACCGACCAGGTCGAGGTCGGACCGCGCG
This sequence comes from Streptomyces sp. NPDC020807, assembly GCF_040641575.1. NCBI lineage: Bacteria > Bacillati > Actinomycetota > Actinomycetes > Kitasatosporales > Streptomycetaceae > Streptomyces > Streptomyces sp. NPDC020807. The sequence continues at coordinate 35,046 of NZ_JBFADU010000026.1, read as the reverse complement.
GCACGGTCACCACCTTCTGCATCGTCAACATCAAGGCGAAGAACCTCGACATCGAGGTCCCGTACGTCTACGCCCACATCGCCCTCGACGGCGCGGGGCTCGCCCTCCACGGCCGCATCGGCGGCATCCCGTACGACCAGGTCCGCATGGGCCTGCGCGTCGAGCCCGTGTGGAGCGAGGACGGGCGCTACCCCGACCACTACCGGCCCTGCGGCGAACCCGACGCCGACTACGACACGTACAAGGAGCTGCTATGAACCGCGACGTGGCCATCGTCGCCTTCGCGCAGAGCGACCACCTCCGCCGCACTGACGACCTCTCCGAGGTCGAGATGGTCATGCCGGTCCTCCACGACGTGCTCCGGCAGACCGGCCTGAAGACCTCCGACATCGGCTTCACCTGCTCCGGCTCCTCCGACTACCTCGCCGGCCGCGCCTTCTCGTTCACGATGGCGCTCGACGGCGTCGGCGCCTGGCCGCCGATCTCCGAGTCGCACGTCGAGACGGACGGCGCCTGGGCGCTGTACGAGGCCTGGGTGAAGATCCTCACCGGCGAGGCCGACACCGCGCTCGTCTACTCGTACGGGAAGTCCTCGCCCGGCTCCGTCCGCGACGTCCTCACCCGTCAGCTCGACCCGTACTACGTCGCCCCGCTCTGGCCCGACTCGGTCGCCCTCGCCGCCCTCCAGGCGCAGGCCCTCGTCGACGCCGGCCACACCGACGAGCCCGCCCTCGCCGCCATCGCGGCCCGCAGCCGCGCGGACGCCTCGGCCAACCCGCACGCCCAGCTGCCGGGCGCCCGCCCGCAGGGCGAGTACGTCGTCCAGCCGCTCCGCACCGGCGACTGCCCGCCCATCGGCGACGGCGCCGCCGCCGTCATCCTCGCCGCCGGCGACCGGGCCCGCGAGCTGTGCGAGCGGCCGGCCTGGATCCGGGGCATGGACCACCGGATCGAGGCCCACTCCCTCGGCGTCCGCGACCTCACCGACTCGCCCTCCACGCGGCTCGCCGCCGAGCGGGCCGGGGCGTTCGAACGGCCCGTCGACACCGCCGAACTGCACGCGCCCTTCACCTCCCAGGAGGTCGTGCTCGCCAAGGCCCTCGGCCTGGACGAGACCGTCACCGTCAACCCGTCCGGCGGCGCCCTCGCCGCCAACCCCGTCATGGCCGCCGGCCTCATCCGCCTCGGCGAGGCCGCCGCCCGCATCCACCGCGGGGAGTCCGACCGCGCCCTCGCCCACGCCACCTCCGGCCCCTGCCTCCAGCAGAACCTGGTCGCCGTCCTGGAAGGAGAGCCGCATGTCCGGTAAGGAGCCCGTGGCCGTCGTCGGCATCGGCCAGACCAAGCACGTCGCCGCCCGCCGGGACGTGTCCATCGCCGGACTCGTCCGCGAGGCCGCCGTCCGCGCCCTGGAGGACGCCCAGCTCACCTGGGCGGACGTCGACGCCGTCGTCATCGGCAAGGCCCCCGACTTCTTCGAGGGCGTCATGATGCCGGAGCTCTACCTCGCCGACGCCCTCGGCGCGGTCGGCAAGCCCATGCTCCGCGTCCACACCGCCGGTTCGGTGGGCGGCTCCACCGCACTGGTCGCCGCCAACCTGGTCTCCTCGCGCGTGCACCGGACCGTCCTCACCCTCGCCTTCGAGAAGCAGTCCGAGTCCAACGCCATGTGGGGCCTCTCGCTGCCCGTCCCCTTCCAGCAGCCGCTGCTCGCGGGCGCGGGCGGCTTCTTCGCCCCGCACGTGCGCGCGTACATGCGCCGCACCGGCGCCCCCGACGCGATCGGCTCCCTCGTCGCGTACAAGGACCGGCGCAACGCGCTCAAGAACCCGTACGCCCACCTCCACGAGCACGACCTGACCCTGGAGAAGGTCCAGGCGTCCCCGATGCTCTGGGACCCGATCAGGTACTCGGAGACCTGCCCGTCCTCGGACGGCGCCTGCGCCATGGTCCTCACCGACCGCGAGGGCGCGGCCCGTTCGCCCCGGCCGCCGGCCTGGGTGCACGGCGGAGCGATGCGCAGCGAGCCCACGCTCTTCGCGGGCAAGGACTTCGTCTCGCCGCGGGCGGGCCGGGACTGCGCCGCCGACGTCTACCGGCAGGCCGGGATCACCGACCCCCGGCGGCAGATCGACGCGGTCGAGATGTACGTGCCGTTCTCCTGGTACGAGCCCATGTGGCTGGAGAACCTCGGATTCGCCGAGGAGGGCGAGGGCTGGAAGCTCACCGAGGCGGGCGTCACCGAACTCGACGGCGACCTGCCCGTGAACCCCTCCGGCGGCGTCCTCTCCACCAACCCCATCGGCGCCTCCGGCATGATCCGTTTCGCCGAGGCCGCGCTCCAGGTACGGGGACAGGCGGGCGAGCACCAGGTCGACGGCGCACGCCGGGCCCTGGGGCACGCGTACGGCGGCGGGGCGCAGTTCTTCGCGATGTGGCTCGTGGGGGACACCCCGCCCGCGTCCTGAGCGTGACGGACGGGGGTGGGCCGGAGCCCGTGCGACGGGACTCCGGCCCACCGGCTCACATGAGGGACTCGATGTCGACCGTCCGCTCCCACTTCGGGTTCGGGGCCTTGCCGGGCCAGGTGTACGTGGGGGAGTTCCCCTTGCGTACGAGCCGGACCAGGGAGCTGTAGGCGCCCTGCTTCTTCTGGGTGGCGGTGTCGTCGGCCACCACGACGAGGACCCGCTCGCCCACGCACGAGAGCTCGATGCCGTCGATGCGGTGCGCCGTCGTCTCGGCCAGCTCTTCCTCGCTCGGCTCCGGGAACCCCTTGCCCTCGAACCCGCTGCGCACCTGCGCGAGCGTGGCGATCCCTCCGTTCTCCCGCACGGTGACGGTCGTCGGCCTCCCCGTCTCCCGCTGCCGCTCCACGGCGACCGTCAGGATCGTCACGACGGACGCTCCCGGCTCCATGACCTGCACCCGGGTGGCGGTCACCGTCCCGCTGATCACGTTGACGACGTGGTCGTCGCGGGCGAACTCGACGAGCGTGGGCAGGCCGAACGGGCGTGTGCGGCTCACGATCGAGTCGACCGTGCGGTCGGCCCTCACCGCCGGGCATTCGCCCGACGGGTTGGCCTCACCCAGGACCTTGTCCGCGGCCGGAGGCGCGGCGGCGCCGCCGCACGCCGACAGAGCCAGTACGAGGCAGGCGGCGAGAACGCCCGCGGCGGCGCGGCGCCGTGCCGTGGCCCTCCCGGTGGCGCGGGTGGTCGAGGTCATGTCCGTCGTCTCCTGCCGCTCGCTGTGTTCGCTCCACCTGTGACGTGGCGCCCCCGGCACGGGTTCCCTCCCGCGGACGTCTCCGCCACCTCCGCGGACCGCTTCGCCGATTGAGGGTCACACGCGTGCCCTCCGGGCGTACGCTGAGGCCTTCGCGGGGCCTCCCGCCCGGAGTTGCCAGCCTGTGCGCCGGGCGCGCGCCCCCGGCGTGGGGGTGGAGCGTGGCACGTACGGACCGCAGACCCGGGCAGCGGGGCCTCGGCCTCTTCGAGCGCGAGACCGCGCTGGCCGCCGCCGACGAGGCGCTCGGCCTCCTCCTCGGCCCCGACGAGGCCTCGCCCGGCGGCTCCGTACCGTCCGTCCCCGCCCCCGCGTCCGGCGGTGCCCGTCTCGTCGCCGTCCGCGACGGGGACGGCGGTCCCGGACCCGCCGAGGCCCGACCCCATCCGCCCGCCCCGCGCCGCGGCGGCGTCCTCGCCTTCGCCGCGCCCGCCGGGCTCGGCAAGACCACCCTGCTCGCCGAGATCCGCCGCCGCGCCGCCGCACACGGCTGCGCCGTGCTCTCCGCGCGCGGCGGCGAACAGGAGCGGCGGGTCGCCTTCCACGTGGCCCGGCAGCTCCTCCAGCCCCGCCTGGCCCACGCCTCCGACGCCGAGCTCCGCGAGCGGCTCGGTTCCTGGTACGAGATCGTCGGCCCCGCCCTCGGACTGCGCGCCGCCGGCCCGGGCGCCCCGCCCGACCCGCAGGGACTGCGCGACGGACTCGACTGGGTCCTGACCCACCTCGCCGTCCGCGGCGCGCCGCTCGTCGTCGTCCTCGACGACGCCCACTGGGCCGACCCCGAGTCCCTCGGCTGGCTCGCCGCCATCGCGCCCCGCGCCGAGGAACTGCCCATGCTCCTCGTCGTCGCCTACCGGCCCGACGAACTCCCGGAATCGGCGGCCGAGTTCACCGGGAGACGGTCCGGCAGGCCGGCCGTCGGGCTCGACCCGCTCACCCCGGCGGCCATCGCCCGTCTGGTCCGCGACCGCGTCGGCTCCGACGCCGACGACGCCTTCTGCCGCGAGGCATGGGCGGTGACCTCGGGGAACCCCTTCGAAGCCGTCGAGCTCGCCGCCAAGGTCCGCGCGCAGGGCCTCGCCCCCGTCGAGGACCGGGCCGGTGAACTGCGCGACCTCGCCGCCGCCCTCAAGGGAAGCGGCCTCGTCAGCCGCCTCGAACGCCTCGGCCCCGCCACCGTCCGCCTCGCCTGGGCCTGCGCCGTCCTCGGGACCGAGATCTCGCCCCAGATCGCCGGCGCCCTCGCGGGACTCGGCGCGGACGCCGTCGCCGACTGCACCGCCCGCCTGCGCGAGGCCCGCGTCCTCGCCGAACCGCCCCACCCCGGCCCCGGCGCCGAAGCGGCGCCCGACGCCGCGCGCGGCCTCAGGCCCGACACCCCGCCCGACACCCTGGAGTTCGTCCACCCCCTCATCGCCACCACCCTGTACCGCTCCATCCCCGCCGGGATGCGCGTCGCCCTCCACGGTCAGGCCGCCTGGTGCGCCGTCGACGCCGGGCTCGGCCCCACCGCCGCCGCGCGCCACCTCCTGGAGACGCACCCCGAGGGCGACGCGTGGGCCGTCGGGCAGCTCCGCGCCGCCGCCCGGGAGAACCTCCGCGCGGGCGCCCCCGACGCGGCCCGCCGCTACCTCGCCCGCGCCCTGCGCGAGCCGCCCGCCGACGAGGAGCGGGCCGGGGTCCTCTTCGAGCTCGGCTGCGCCTCCCTCCTCACCGAGCCCGCCACCACCGTCAACCACCTCCGCGCCGCCCTGGAGGAGCCGGTCACCGACCCGGCCCTGCGCCACGGCATCGTCTACCGGCTCTCCCAGGTCCTCGCCCACAGCGACCGGCTCGTCGAGGCGTCCGAGCTCCTCGGCCGGGAGGCCGAACGGACCGACGACGCCCGCAGCCGCCTCCGGATGCGCGCGGAGAAGTTCATGTGGGACGCGTTCCGCGCCGACGAGCCCGACTCGCCCGCCCGCTCGCGGCGCCTCGCCGCACTCGCCGACCGGCTCACCGGCCGCGACCTCACCGAGCGGTACGTCATCGGCCTCCGCGCCTGGGACGCCACCCTCAGGGCCGAACCCTCCGCCGTCGCCGTACGGCACGCCGAACGCGCCCTGGAAGGCGGCCTGAGCTGGGCCGACGAGAGCCGGGGCTTCGAGGTCCCGGTCCTCACCGCCCTCACCTTCCTCTACGCCGACCGCCCCGGCCGCGCCGAGGAGCTCTTCGCCGCCGGAACCGCCGAGTTCGAACGCCAGGGCTGGCGCGGCGCCCACCTCTCCTTCGCGTACACCCTCCTCGGCTACATCCGCTACCGCCGCGGCCGGCTCGTCGAGGCCGAGGACTTCGTCCGTGCCGGACTGCGCCTCGCCGAACGCGTCGGCCCCCGCACCCCCGCCGAGTGGTACGCGGTCGGCGTCACCATCGAGGTGCTCCTCGCCCGTGGCCGGGTCGAGGAAGCCCACCGCATCGCCGGCGCCCACGACTTCGGCGAGCCCTTCCCCGCCGCCGTCACCTTCCCCGACTCGCAGACCGTCCACGCCGAACTGCTCCTCGCCCGGGGCCGGAACGACGAGGCCGCCGCCGAGCTCGCCGCCGTCGGCCGCCGCCTCGACCCGCGCGGCATGCGGAACCCCGCCTGGTGCCCCTGGCAGCTCCACCTCGCCGCCGCCGAGGCGGCCACCGCGCCCGAGCGGGCCCGCCGGACCGCCGAGGACGCCGTCGCCCGCGCACGCCAGTACGGCGCGCCCTCCACGGTCGGCGCGGCGCTCCGCGTCCTCGCCGGGGTCGCGGAGCCCGCCGAGCGCGTGAAGCTCCTGGAGGAGTCCGTCGACTGGCTCGACCGGTCACCCGCCGCGTACGAACTCGCCCGCGCCCTCGTCGCCCTCGGCGCCGCGCTCCGCCGCACCGACCGCGCCGGTGAGGCCGCCGAGCAGCTCCACCGGGGCCTGGAGGCCGCCCAGGACTGCGGCGCCGACGGCCTCGTCGAGGAGGCCCGCGCCGAGCTCGCCGCCGCCGGACTCCGCCCGCGCCCCCTCCACCCCGCCGGTACGGACACGCTCACCGCACGTGAGCGGCGGGCCGCCGAGCTCACCGTCCGCGACCGGGACGTGGCGGCCGACCTGGGGCTCGCCCCGGTCGCCGTGAGCCGTCTCCTCTCGGCCGTCTACCGCAAACTGGGCACCGACCGCACCGGCCTCGCCGAGGCCCTGCGGCACACCGGCGATCCGGGCGGCCGGGGCGCCGGCGCCCCCGGCGAACAGGGCTGACGCGAGGAGGGCGCCCGGCGCGCCGCATCCCGCGCCCGGCCACGTACCATGGCCGTATGTCCTTCCTCCGCCGCCGCAGCGCCGCCACACCCGCGGGCCCGGACTTCGATGTCCTGGCCATGGACCCGGGGGACTGGCCCGGCAATCTCGGCGCCGGTCTGCTGCCCGCGCCCGACGGCTCCTGCCAGGGCGTGTTCCTCCGCTACGACCTGTTCGGCGGCCGTGGCCCCGCGATGATCATCGGCAACCTCCCCGAGGGTTCCCCGGCGCGCGAGCTCGCCGACGGGCAGATCCCCTTCGAGGTGGCCCAGCTCCTCGCCGCCCTGGAGAACGACGAGCCGGTCGACGTCCTCGACACCGAGGACGTGCCGGTCATGCAGGGGGACAACCTCCTCATCGTCCGCCGCCTCAAGCTCTCCGAGAGCCGCATCTCCTGCGTCCAGTTCGACCGCAGCGACAACGTCCTCGTGACGATCGCCAGTTGGGACCGGCCGATCACCGACGACCTGTACGCGCTGCTCAAGCCGCTGCCCGCCGAGCTCTTCCAGCAGGGCTGACGGGAGGGCGGGGGTCCGATGGCCGCGCGCGTCGACAGCTGGATCTGGTCGGTCCGTCTCACCAAGACCCGCGCCCAGGCCGCGGCGGCCTGCCGCGCCGGGCACGTCAAGGTCAACGGCGAGCGGGCCAAACCCGCGCAGCCGGTGAAGCCCGGCGACGAGGTCCGCGTCCTCCACGGCGGACGCGAGCGGATCGTCGAGGTCAGGGAGCTCCACACCAAGCGCGTCGGCCCGCCGGTCGCGGCCGAGGCGTACGTGGACAACAGCCCGCCCCCGCCGCCCCGCGAGCACGTCGCCGTCGCGGCCGTACGCGACCGGGGCGCCGGCCGCCCCACCAAGCGCGACCGCCGCGAGCTCGACGAGCTGCGCGGCGTCCGACGCGACTGACGCGACGGACGGACGGACCAGAGCCGGGCCCCGGGAGATCCTCCCGGGGCCCGGTGCCGTTCGTCAGCGGGCGCCGAGCAGCTCCGTGAGCCGCGCCGCCGAGGTGCCGAGCCCCGTCGGACCCCGGCCGAGCAGCGGGGTGCCGCTGCCCGCGCGGACGTCCTCCGCGCCGTACCGGCGGACGTTGCGGTGCCAGTGCAGGATGCCCGCCAGCCAGTCCTCCAGCTCCCGCAGGTACGCGGCGAACGCGGCCCGTCCGGTCACGTCGAGGCCGAACTCCTCGTACAGCAGCGGGAGCTCACGCTCCTTCAGGTGCTCGTACTGGCGCAGCCTGCCCTTCATCAGGTCGTGGACCATGGCCATCGCCGTCGGGTAGTCGCAGTCGAAGAACTTCTGCAGCACGAGCACCCCGTTGTGCACCTCGCCCTCGACCTCGACCTCCTTCTGGTACGAGAAGAGGTCGTTGATGAGCGCCCCGTAGTCCATGACCGCGTTCTCCAGAGCGCGCACGGTCCCCGTCCGGTAGATCTCCGGAGGCAGTGACGAGCCCTGCCGCAGGCGGCTCATGAGCATGGTCAGCTCCGAACCGAAGGTGCTGCGCCGCATCTCGACGTAGTCGACCGGGTCGGGCACGCGGTGCTGGGCCTGGTTGTGGAGCTCCCACATCCAGGCGTCGAGCATCGCGTCGAGCGCCGCCCGCAGCTGGGCGCGGGCCTCCGGCGCCATGGGGGCCGTGGTGCGGTCCCACAGGTCGGCGAGCGAGCGCTCCATCGGGTTCACGGCGAGCGCGGCGCCCGAGGCGGGGTCGTCGACCGGCATGCAGGCCTTGAAGCGCTCCGTCTGCTCCATGGCGCCCGCCAGGTTCCGGGCGCGTCCGAAGACGGCGGGGTAGTAGTCGTCGCCGTACGTCCCCCAGGTCAGCCACTCGGCGCTGAGGACGAGCTCCTCCAGGGTGGCGTCCGGGTCGAGTCCGGCCGAGCAGAGCGCCAGGTCGAAGCCCTCCGCGAGCGGCCGGTCCCAGAGGTCGTCGAGCAGCCCCATCGACTCGGCCCAGTCGAGCGAGATCCGGCGCGCCTCGGCGCGGTGCGGGCTGAGCGTCAGCGGGTACGGCAGCTCGAAGTCGGGCAGCAGGGAGGGCCCGACGTGCTGGTGCGGCACGTGGGTCAGGCTCCGCCGCCGGGCCGCCGCCGGGCGTCCGAAGAGGTTCCTGATGTCGAGCGCAGAGGTGCCGATGATCCCGTCGAACGGGGAGGACGGGGAGGACGGGGCTGACCCGCCCACCATGCCCTCGTTCATGTACCGGCTGGAGCGCATGTGCCACTCGTGGCCGCCGGACTGCCAGTCCTGGAGCCCCTTCGCGTACGCCGCGATCGCCGCGATCTCGGCCGGGTCCAGGCCGTGCGCGGCGGCGAGCAGCGGCACCTCGGTGAGGGCGGTGTTCTCGAACTGCTGGAGCCGTGAGGTCAGCAGGTCGTTGACGGCCTCCGCAGCCTCCTGCGTGGTGCAGCCGAGGAACCTCTCCAGGACGAGGACGCCGTTGCTGTTCTCCCCCTCGTCCTCGACCTCGCGCTGGTACGAGAAGAGGTCGTTGCGCAGGTGGACGGCGTCCGAGAAGGCGTCCCTGAGGACGCGGAGCGGCCGGGAGTGGGCGACCTGTTCGGGGACCTCGGCGCCGGCCGCGTACTCGACGAGCCCGGCGGACCAGGGCGCGCCGCCCACCTTGCGGCGCATCTCGATGTACTCGAGGGGGTTGGCGACCCGGCCGTCGTTGATGTTGTCGAGCTCCCAGAGGGACTCGTAGAGGAGGTGCTCGGTCGCCTCGGAGAACCGGGCGCGCCAGGCGTCGGACATCGACGGGACGGTCCGGCGCCAGAGGTCGGCGAGTCCGGCCTCGACGGGGTTGGTGGGCTCGGGCATCCCGGCCACGGGATCCGCCGGCATGAACAGCGGCAGCCGGTCGAGGTAGGCCTTGCTGCCCGCGCGGTCCTGGGTGCGCTTGAAGATCTCCAGGAAGTGGTCGTCGAAGAAGAAGACCCACGTGTACCAGTCGGTGACGAGGTTCAGGGCCTCCTCGTCGCAGTCGGGGTGGGTGTAGGCGCAGAGGAGCGCGTAGTCGTGGGAGTCGAGGTCGTGCTCCTCCCAGACGCCGGAGCCCTCCAGCATCCCCATCGCGCGGGCCCACGCGCGCGTGTGCGTGCGGGCGGCCTCCACATGGGGGTTGAGCCGTGCCGGATACGGGACATAGAAATCCGGCATAACGAAGGGCTGTGGCATTTCCTGAGGGGCCTTCCGACGAGCTGGGGCGGTGGGCTGGTGCGATGACCGGCCCAGCCTTACCCCTCGCCCGTGGCGCGCACGCGATCTCCGTAATAGTCGTATGAACGCCAGCGGGGTGGTGCCGGACCGCTCCTCCGGCACCACCCCGCGACTTCCGGCCAGTCGATCGTCAGGAGGCGGAAACCACCACGTCAGCGGCCTTCACGAAGGCCACGCGATGGCCGAACTGGATCTGGTAGTACTCCTCCTGGCCCCGGACGACGCGATGGCCACTGCTGTCGAACACCGGAGCGAAGTAGTACTCGCCCGGGGTGCGGCCGCCCACCACGTACCGCTGACCCGCCTTCACCTTGTACGGGTACGGGGACACCGCCTGCACCGGCACGGCCGCCGGATAGGCCGAGGCCTCCGGATAGGCCCGCCCGTACACCGGCACCTCCGCGAGCCCCGCCCGGGGCGTCAGTACCAGGCCGCGCGCGTTGACCGCCGTCGGCTCCGCCGCCGGGTTGCGGAACCACGCCTTCTGCCCCAGGTACCAGATCGCCGTCCAGTCGCCGCTGCGCTCCGCCACGGCGAAGCTCTGCCCCGTCGAGGCGCGCGCCCCGGTGTCGTTGACGCCGGTCGTCGAGTCCTGCCCGCCCGGCCGCAGGCCGATGTCCTTCACCAGGGGCGCGTCGGCGCTCGGCGCGGTGTGCAGGCGCACCGCCCCGCTCCCGTGCGGCGCACACGCCTCGCCGGCCGTCACGCAGCCGGTGTACACCGGCCGGTTCGAGCCGTAGTCCGGCCGGATCGTCACCACGCCGGCCGCCGGTCCCGCGCTCGGTGTGATCGGACGGCCGAGCAGCCGGAAGTAGTGCGCCCAGTCCCAGTACGGGCCCGGGTCCGTGTGCATGCCCCGGATCGTCGAGGCCACCGTCCCCGGCACGTTGTCGTGCCCCAGGACGTGCTGCCGGTCCAGCGGGATGCCGTACCGCGCCGCGAGGTGGCGCACGAGACGCGCCGACGTCCGGTACATCGCCTCCGTGTACCAGGCGTCCGGCGAGGTCAGGAAGCCCTCGTGCTCCAGGCCCACCGACTTGGCGTTCACGTACCAGTTGCCCGCGTGCCAGCCGACGTCCTTCAGCGGCAGGTGCTGCGCGATGTGGCCGTCCGAGGAGCGGAGCGAGTACTGCCACGACACGTACGTCGGGTCCTGCACCAGCTTCAGCGTGACGTCCCAGGTCGCCTCGGTGTCGTGGATGACGATGTAGTCGATCGACTGGGACGCGGGCCGGTCCGCCTTGTCGTGGTTGCCGTAGTCGCCGTCGCCGAACTCCTCGTACGGCGCCGGGATCCACTCGCACGCCACCGACCGCGGACACTCCACGGGGCCGCCCGCGGGCGGGCGCAGGCCGAGGGCGCCGACCTGCCCGGTGGCGGGCGCCACGGCCGGGGAGGCGGGGAGCGTGACCCGCTGGCCGCTGTCGGTCGTCCGGGACTCGCCCGTCCTGATCACGTCGAAGACGTCGTTCGCGTACGTCGTGGCCGTCGCCGTGTCGTCGGCGCCCGAGTAGCGCGCCACGGCCCCGTACCAGTCGGCCGGGTCCGTGCTCGCCGGGAGGCCCGCCTCCCGCTGCGCGGCGGCGAGCAGCGCCGCCCCGCCCTCGATGTTCGCGGCCGTCCCCGTCCGCAGCTCGTCCGCCGGGATCCCGGAGAGCGCCGACGCCCGCTCCAGGGTCCGGTGCCGGGCGGGCAGCGCCTCCGGCGCGGGCACGGCGGCCTCCGCCGCGACCCTGCCGCCGCGCGCCTCGTCACCGCGCGCGTCCTCCACCCCCTCCGAGTGGTGCGGGGCGGCTCCCGCGAGCGCCGTCACGGCGTCCGTGAGGTGCATCGGCCCGTACCCGCCGGTCACGCTCGGCGCGCCGCCGTGCGCGTCCCAGCGGGACTGGAGGTACGAGACGGCGAGCAGCACGCTCTCCGGCACGCCGTGGCGCGCGGCGGCGCGCGCGAACTGCCCCTGGAGGGTGGCGGCGTCCGGCTCGTCGGCGACGGCCGACGGCGCAGCGGACAGGAGCGGCAGGAGCAGGGCGGCACAGGCCGCCGCGCCGACCGCCCTCGGGACTCGGTTCGGCGGCGTACGTCTGCGGGACGCGGGACGGAGCAAGGCAGCCTCCAGGGGCGGGGGGTGACACGGGGGCGTGCGGGACCGAACCCGTACAGGGGTATCGGCTCCCGGAGCATCCGTCAATCACGCCTGCCAGTGCGGAAGTTCGCACGTCAGGAGGGTCCGAACGAGGGCCGGGGCGAGTTTCGCGGTGACGGTTCCCGGGCCTGGGACGCGTCAATGGAGTGGACCAATGGCCGTGCTCAGGGACCGCCACCACCGCCGGCCGGGGCCGTGCGGGCGGCGGTCGGGGCCGGACACGACGGAGCGCCGCGTCCCGGTGTGTCGGCACCGGGCGCGCGGCGCGCCACCCCCCGTGGGTTTCCGCCCGGTACGCCCCTCAGCGCGTCCCGACCGCCGCGCGCACGGCCCGCCGGGCCATCGCGCAGTCGTCGTGCAGCCGCCGCAGCAGCAGGCGCTGCTCCTCGCCGGGCGCGAGCGTCCCGGAGGGGACCGGGACCGTCCCGGCCGGCGGGGCCTCCTTGATCGTGCGCTGCACGGCCGTCTCGTACGTACGGATCTCCCGCGTCAGCACGATCATCAGGTTCACCAGGAAGGCGTCCCGGGAGGCCGGGCCCGCCTGCTGGGCGAGCTGGGCGATCTGACGGCGCGCCATCGGCGCGTCCCCGAGCACCGCCCACAGCGTCGCCAGGTCGTAGCCGGGCAGGTACCACCCGGCGTGCTCCCAGTCGACGAGGACCGGGCCCGTGGGGGAGAGCAGGATGTTGGAGAGCAGCGCGTCACCGTGGCAGAACTGCCCCATGCCCTGACGGCCGCCGGCGTGCGCCAGTCCGTGCATGAGCTTCTGCAGGTCGTCCCGGTCCCGGTCGGTGAAGAGACCGAGCTCGTGGTAGCGCGCGATCCGCGTCCCGTAGTCGAGCGGCGCGTCGAAGGTCCCGGCCGGCGGCCGCCAGGCGTTGAGCCGGGCCACCGCCCCGAGCGCCGCCCGCACGTCCGCCCGCGGCGGGGCCTCGACGGGGTGGCGCGAGAGCGCCGCCGCCCGCCCGGGCATGCGCTCGATCACCAGCGTGCAGGCCTCCGGGTCCGCGGCGATGAGCCGCGGCGCCCGCACCGGCGGACGGTGACGGACGAAGGAGCGGTAGGACGCTATTTCGTGCCGGAACCGCTCGACCCAGGCGGGAGAGTGGTCCAGTAAACACTTCGCCACCGCCGTCGTGCGTCCGGTCGTCCCGACGATGAGGACGGAGCGGCCGCTGCGCCGCAGCACCTGGACCGGCTGGAACTCGGGGCAGATCCGGTGGACCGAGGCGATGGCCCGCTTCAGCTGCGCCCCCTGCGGACCCGACAGGTCGATTCTTCCGCTGACCGGCTGCGTACCGGTGCCGCCCGCCCAGCGCCGGGGCCGTACGGCCTGCGGTGAGGGGGCGAGGTACGGCCCGGCACCCGCCGGGACGAAGCCGCTCTGCGGCCGGGGCGGGGCGGACACGGAGGACGATGCTGTGTACATGGAGGAAACAGATCCCTTCGTGGTCCGACAAGTCGCGTGCGTCGCCCCGCCCGCCCCCGGTCCGCACCCTGGGGAATGAGGGCCGGTTCGGCGGGACGGGGTGGCGCATACCTACCTGACACCCGCGCGCGGGTGGCGGAACATCGGGCGCACCCTGGCGAACCCTGGCGAATAGTCGCCAGCCCTATGACAGGGGGTTACTGTCAACTCAGCCGAGAACCTGGGGGCTTAGACGTGACCGGACACACCAACACCCGCCTGGCAGACCTGTTCGGCCTGGCCGGCTGGTCCAAGGGCGAACTCGCGAGACTCGTCAACCGGCAGGCGGCGGCCATGGGCCACCCCCAGCTGGCGACGGACACCTCGCGGGTGCGGCGGTGGATCGACCGGGGCGAGACCCCGCGCGATCCCGTCCCCCGGGTGTTGGCAGCGCTGTTCACCGAGCGACTCGGCCGTGTCGTGACCATCGAGGACCTCGGGTTCGTACGACACGGGCGCGCCGGAAAGCGGCAGGACGTCAGGAAGGAAGACAACCCTGACGGTCTGCCGTGGCCTCCCGACCGTACGGCTGCGGTCCTCACCGAATTCACGGGAATGGACCTCATGCTCAACCGACGCGGCCTGGTGGGCGCGGGTGCCGTGCTCGCCGCCGGCTCCGCACTCAGCAGCAGTATGACCGACTGGCTGCAGACCGACCCCACGCGCAAGACCACCCCGCAGCGCACCACCGATCCCCTCCACGCCGACCCCGCCGGGTTCGACCGCTACGAGGCCGCCCCCATCGGGTCGGAGGAGATCGAGGCGCTGGAGTACTCGGTGGAGGTGTTCCGCGCCTGGGACGCCCAGCGGGGCGGCGGCCTCCAGCGCAAGGCGGTCGTGGGACAGCTCAACGAGGTGGGCGGCATGCTCGCCTACCGCCACCCCAACGACCTCCAGCAGCGGCTGTGGGGCGTCGCCGCCAACCTGGCGGTCCTGGCGGGCTGGATGTCCCACGACGTCGGCCTCGAACCCACCGCACAGAAGTACTTCGTCATCGCCGCCCACGCCGCCCGCGAGCAGGGCGACCGCCCGCGCGCCGGCGAGGCCCTCTCCCGGGCCGCGCGCCAGATGGTGCACCTGGGCAAGCCCGACGAGGCGCTCGACCTCATGCAGCTCGCCAAGTCCGGTGCAGGCGAGGGAATGCTGCCCCGCACGCAGGCCATGCTCGCCACCATCGAGGCCTGGGCGCAGGCCTCGATGGGGCGCGGCCAGGCGATGCGGCGGACCCTGGGCCAGGCGGAGGAGTTCTTCGTCTCCGACCGCAGGGACCAGGAGACGCCGGGCTGGATGCAGCACTTCGACGAGGCCGACCTGCACGGCATGCAGGCCCTCGCCTACCGCACCCTCGCCGACCACGACGCCGCCGCCGCGCTCCCCGCGCAGCGGCACGCGAAGATCGCCCTCGACCTGCGCAAGGACGGCCACAACCGCTCACGGCTCTTCGACTACATCTCGATGGCGTCCGCCTGCTTCATCGGCGGCGACCTGGAGCAGGCGGAGCGGTACGCGCGGGAGGCGCTCGGCGCGATGGGGGAGACCTCGTCGCACCGGACGTGGCACCGCCTGGAGGTGATGTACGGCCTGACCGGGCCGTACGCCGGGGACGCGAGGATGGGGGAGCTGCGCGAGCAGATCGCGCTGGCCCTCACCAAGTCGCCCGTCACGAGCCCCAGGACCGGACAGGCCTGAGGGGCCGCCTCACGGCGGCCCCGGCGGAACGTCAGCGCCGGACGCGGAACGTCACTTCCCGACGCGGGCCACCATCACGCAGGCGTCGTCCTCGCGCGGCCCTTCACCGAACTCCTCGACCACGACGCGCACCCCTTCGCGCGCGTCCCTCGCCGCGGCGAGGCGGGGTCCCAGGGCGAGCAGGCGTCGCGTCCCCGTGTCGTCGAGCGTGCCGCTGCCGCGCGTCAACCCGTCGGTGTGCAGGACGAGCACGTCGCCGGGGAGGAGCCGGGTCACGGTCTCGCCGTACCCTCCGTCGGCCGTCGCCCCGAGGAGCACGCCCTCGGGCCGCCGCAGGGCGGTCCCCGTCCCGCCGCGGAAGAGGAGGGGAGCGGGGTGTCCCGCCTGTGCCCACGTCAGGGTCTGGGCGACCGGGTCGTAGCGGCAGCACATCGCGCTGCCGAGGGCGGGCTGGGCGGAGGCGTCCAGGAGCCGGTTCAGGTGGCCCATCAGGGCGCCGGGCCTGATCCCGGCCACGGCCATGCCGCGCAGGGCGCCGACGAGCATGGCCATGGAGGAGGTCGCGGCGACACCGTGGCCGGTCAGGTCGCCGACCGTGAGGAGGGCGTCGCCCCCGGGGAGGGCGAGGGCGTCGTACCAGTCGCCGCCGATCAGGCCGGGGCCGGCGGCCGGCAGGTAGCGGGCCGCCACGTCGAGCGGCGCCGGGCCGTCGTGGGCGAAGCGGAGCGAGCCGCGCCAGGGGGGCAGCACGGCTTCCTGGAGCTCGACGGCGACCCGGCGCTCGGTCTGCCGGTGCTGCCGGCTGCGCTCCAGGGTGTCCCGGGTGTCGCGGACCGCCCGCTCGCTGCGCCGCAGCTCGCTCACGTCCCGTAAGACGGCCCACATGGAGGCGGTGCAGCCGTCCGCGTCGAGGACGGGCTCGCCGGTCATGTGGACCGTGCGGGCCAGGCCGTCCGCGCGGGTGATCCGGAACTCGCCGTCGATCGGCTTCCCGTCGATCAGGCAGTCCGTCACCATCGCCTGGAGCAAGGGGTGGTCGTCGGAGTGGACCATCGACGGGAGCTCGTCGAGCGTCATCGGGCCCTTCTCGCGAGGGCGCCCGAAGAGGTCGAAGAGCTCGTCGGACCAACTGGCCTCGTCGGTGAGGAGGTTCCACTCGGCGCTGCCGACACGGGAGAGCAGTGATCCGGTGCGGGCCGCGGTGCCGTGGGCGGCGCCGCCCGTGCCCGCCTCCGGAGTGCCGATCCGCAACTGCCCCAAGTGGGTTCCGAGGGCGTCGAGTTGGTGTACGGCGAGGTCGCAGAGGGCGCGCTGCCAGCGTCGCTGGGGGTCGTCCTCGTGTGCCGACGTGTCGCGGCGCACGGCGTCCACCTCGCCGCGCAGGCGGCGGGTCTGCGTGATCAACGCGTCCACGGCGCCGGGTTCCGGCGGCTGGGCGGGATGGTCCGCGAACGGGTGGGACGGCATGGCGTACTCCGATACGGGCGAGGCGCGGCCTGATGGGAAAGGATGCCCCGCGTACGACTGTCGCACAGCCCGGGACGGGCCGTAAGAGGTTTGGCAACACTCGATCCGGTGGTGCTTCTGGCATATGCCTTGGGCGCGGCGATTATCGGACAGGGCGTGGCGCGTCGCGTTACGGTTCGGGGGTGACCCCGCCTGCCGCAGCCCCGCGTTCGCTCGCCACGGCCCAGCGTTCGCTCGCCGATCCCTCCGTGCGCCACCCCCTCTGGCCACCGCTCACCGAGGGCTGCCCCGTCACCTCCACCGGGGCCGTCGCCTACCCCCTCGACGTCGACTACGCCTACGACGAGGTCCCCGCCGACCTCTTCGCGCGCCCCGCCGCGCACGGGCTCGACCGCTGGGCGCCGCTGCTCCCGCCGCTCGCGGCCCCCGGCCTCGGCGAGGGGAACACGCCGCTCGTCGAGCTCGGCGACGGCGTCTGGGTCAAGGACGAGTCCCGCAACCCCACGTGGAGCCACAAGGACCGGCTCAACAGGGTCGCCGTCAGCGCCGCCGTCGCCTCCGGCGCGCGCGGCGTCGTCGTCTCCTCCTCCGGCAACCACGGAGCCGCGGCCGCCGCCTACGCGGCCCGCGCCGGACTGCCCTGCGCGGTCTTCACCTCCCCGGACGCCCCGCCGGCCGTCGCCTCCCACCTGCGCGCGTACGGGGCGACCGTGCTGACCGTGCCGCAGGAGGCCGTCCGCCCGCTCATGCGCCGGATCGTCGCCGAGCTCGGATACCAGGCCGTCAGCAGCGTCACCGACAGCGCCCACACGGGGCACCCCTTCGGCCCCGAGGGGTACAAGACCCTCGCGTACGAGATCGCCCTCACGCTCGGCCGGGCGCCCGCCGCCGTCCATCTGCCCACGGGATACGGCGAGTTGCTCTTCGGTGTCGCCAAGGGCTTCCAGGAGCTGGCGCGGCTCGGCGTGACCGACGCGGTGCCCCGGATGTACGCGGCCGAGCCCGCCGCGGCGGGAGCGCTCACCGAGGCCCTCCGTACGGGCCGGCCCGCCGCGCGGGTCCCCGTCGCGCCGACCACCGCCTACGCCATCGACTGCGCCGTGAACAGCTACCGGGGCGTCGTCGCCGTCCGGTCGACCGGGGGCGCGGCCCGTACGGTCACCGACGAGCAGATGCGCGCGGCGCGCGAGGAGCTGGCGGCCCGCGGCCTCTGGTGCGAGACCTCCTCGGCGGCCGGCCTCGCCGGCCTGCGGGCCCACGGCCCGCGCGAGACCGACGGTCCGGTGGTGTGCGTGATGACGTCGAGCGGCTACAAGGACGTCGGCACGGCGCGGGAGTCCTTCGCGCCGACGGCCCCGGACTGGGCGTCGGTCAGGGAGGCGCTCGCGGCCACGTGACGCCAGGGCGCGACCGCGGGGCGCGACCGCGGGGCGCGACCGCGGGGCGCGACCGCGGGGCGCGACCGGCCGTCCCGGTGACCGGTAGAACCTGCGGGTAACCGCCACCGCGGACCATCAGGACCTATTGTCCAGATATGTCGCTCTCTGTCGTGCCGGGTGCGGGTGGTCGCACCCGGCCTCTCATCCTCTTCGCCCTCACGGACCCCCGGGTCGTGGACGAGGTCGGCGGCATGCTGCGGGAGCGCGGGTACGAGGTGCGGCAGACCGTCGACGGCCCCTCCACGTACCGCGCGCTGCGCGAGCGCGAGCCGCAGGGGGTGGTCCTCAGCCTGGAACTGCCCGACTGCGACTCCTGGCAGCTGCTCCGGAACCTCCGCGCCGAGGCCCACCACATGCCCATCGTCGTGACCGCCCCCGTCTACATCGAGGTCGACGCGGCCCGCGCCTACCGGTCGGGGGCCGACGACTACCTCACGTACGCCCTCTCCCGCGAACAGGGGATGCCCCGCGTCGCCGCCCGCTTCCGCCGCCTCCTGCCTCCTGACGGGGCACGCGTCGCCGACAGGCCCGGAGACGCCGAGCCGCAGCGGGTCTCCGTCGACCGCACGGCCCACCGGGCGTACGCGGACGGCCGGCCGCTGGACCTCTCGCCGCTGGAGTTCGACCTCCTCACCACCCTCGTCTCGCGCCCCGGGCAGGTCTTCACCCACGGGCAGCTGCTCGGCCTCGTGTGGGGCGAGAACGAGAACGCGGACCCGCGCCGGGTGAAGTACACGGTCCTGCGCCTGCGCCGCAAGATCGCCGCCGTCACCGGCGGCCGGACCGGCATCTCCAGCATCCGGGGGGTCGGCTACCGGTACCGCCCCATCGAGGACTGACCTCGGTCCCGGGGAGCCCGGGACCTTGGTCCTGGGCTCCCGCCGCCGTTCGCCACCCCGCCCTCCGGCGAAAGCCGCGCTCTCCCCACCTGCAACGCCGCCGCACCCGTCCCGCACCGGCCCCGCAACGCAGCGGCGGGACCGTCGGGACCGAGGCAATCGGAATCGGCGGAGGGACACGGCGATGGAACTGGTGGCGGTCGTACCGGCCCACAACGAGCAGCAGGGGATCGTCGCCACCCTGGCCGGGCTCTACCGCCAGACCCTCCGTCCCGACCGCATCGTCGTCGTCGCCGACAACTGCACGGACCTCACCGCAGAGATCGCGGAGCGCGTCGGCGTCGAGGTCTTCGTGACCACCGGCAACAGCGACAAGAAGGCCGGGGCGCTCAACCAGGCCCTGCCCCAGCTCCTCGACGAGCTCCCCGGCGACGCCCTGCTCCTCGTCCAGGACGCCGACACCGTCCTCAACCCGGGCTTCGTCCGCTGCGCCGTGAACGCCCTCGACGAGGACGGGACCGTCGGCGCCGTCGGCGGGATCTTCTTCGGCGAGGAGGGCGGCGGCCTCCTCGGCCTCCTCCAGCGCATGGAGTACGAGCGCTACGCCCTGGAGATCCACCGCAAGGGCAACAAGGCCGTCGTCCTCACCGGCACCGGAACCGTCTTCCGCACCGGTGTCCTCCGCGAGGTCCGCGAGGCGCGCAGGGCCGGGCGGATCGGCGGCGGCGACGGCTACTACAGCCTCGCCTCCCTCACCGAGGACGACGAGATCACCAAGGCCGTCAAGACCCTCGGCCACCGCACGGTCTCTCCCGACGGCTGCTGGCTCGTCACCGAGGTCATGCCGACCCTCCCCAAGCTCTGGCACCAGCGCATGCGCTGGCAGCGCGGAGCCCTGGAGAACCTGCGCGACTACGGGCTGACCCGCGTCACCCTGCCGTACTTCGGCCAGCAGCTGATGCTCGGGATCGGCTTCCTCGCCCTGAGCCTCTTCATCACCGTCACCACGATCGTCCTCGTCACCATCGGCTGGACGGGCTTCTCGCTCTTCTGGACCGCCATCACCCTGATCTTCGTCACGGAACGGACGCTGACCGTCCGCAGGGCGGGCCGCAAGGCCGTCCTGCTCGCCGCCCCGCTCGTACCGGAGCTCCTGTACGACATCTTCCGGCAGCTGGTCTTCGTCAAGTCGCTCGTCGACCTCGTCCTGCGACGCCAGGAGCGCTGGGTCGCCACCTGAGCGCCCGCCCCCCCACCCCCACCCCCACGCCTTTTCACCGGAAGGAAGAACGCCATGTACGGCAAGCCCGTCGGAGCCGCAGCGGTCGGCGGCACCGGAGCCACCCTCGCCTCGACCGGGGGCGGCATGTCCCCCCTCACCGTCCTCTGCCTCGTCGTCGCCACGATGACCCTGATCGCCGCGGGCCTCGCCCTGCGCAGCCTGGCCGGAGTCGCCCGCGGCGGCGGTCCGCGGCGCCACTGACCCCGCGCGACACAGGGGCGACCGCACCGGCGCACGCCCCGTCCTCGTGCCTGAGATGATCGGGGGCGTGCCCGTACCCCCCGCCCAGACCGCGTCGATCGAGACCGCGCGCCTCCTCCTGCGGCCCGTCCGGAGCGCCGACCTCGACGCCGTCACCCGGCTGTGGACCGACCCCGAGGTGCGCCGCCACCTCGGCGGCCCGGTCATCGAGTCCGTCATCCGCATCCGGCGGCGCCGCATCGTCGGGGCCCCCGGATTCCACGCCGTGACCCGGGCCGGCGACGGCGTCCTGCTCGGCCTCGTCTCCGCCGAACCGGAGGCCCGGAACGGCGAGACGGAGGTCTCGTACCAGTTCCTGCCCGAACACTGGGGGAGCGGCTACGCCCGCGAGGCCGTCGCCGCCGTCGTGGCCCGCGTCCTGGAGGACGTACCGAGCGTCGTCGCCGTCACCCAGGAGGCGAACACCCGCTCGCGCCGCCTCCTGGAGGCCGTCGGCCTGGACCACGCCGACTCGTTCGTGGAGTACGAGGCCCGCCAGGTGCTCTACCGGGGGCACCGGACCTGACGGGGGCACCGGACCTGACGGGGGCCGACGCGGGCCCGGCGTACGATCTTCCGGTCGACCGCCCTGCCGAGGAGTGCTGGCCCATGTCCTTCCTGGTGATCGGCGAGTGCGTCGCCGACATCGTCCGCGCCCCCGCCGGGTCCGGTGCCGCCGACCGCGTCCACGCCGGCGGCAGCCCCGCCAACGTGGCCTACGGCCTCGCCCGCCTCGGCCGGGACGTCACCCTGCTCACCCAGCTCGCCGACGACCCGACGGGACGGCTCATCGCCGACCACCTGGAGGGCGCGGGCGTACGGGTGGAGGTCGGGGGCGTGCCCGCGCGCACCCCGTCGGCGGTCGTGGGCCTCGACGAGCGGGGCCAGGCCACGTACACCTTCGACATCGCCTGGACGTGGGAAGTGGGCCCGACGCCCTACGCCCCCGCCCCGGCCCACGTCCACATCGGGTCGGTCGCGGCCGTCACCGAGCCCGGCGCCACGGCCGTGCTCGCCGTGACCGAGACGCTGCGCGACCGGGCCACGGTCAGCTACGACCCCAACGTGCGGCCCGCGCTCATGGGCGAGCACGGGGCGGCGGTCGCACGTGTCGAGCGGTGCGTCGCCCTCAGTGACCTGGTGAAGGCGAGCGACGAGGACCTCGCCTGGCTGTACCCGGGGGAGAGCCCGGACGCGGTCGCGGAGCACTGGCTCGGGCTCGGTCCCGCACTCGTCCTGGTCACCCGGGGCGGGGACGGGTCGCTGGCCGTCACCCGGCGGGAGACCGTGCGCGCGGACGCGCCGGCCGTCACGGTCGCGGACACCGTCGGGGCGGGCGACTCGTTCATGTCGGCCGTACTCGACACCCTCGCAGGGCGGGGGAGGGCGGAACTCGGAGAGCTCGGGGGCGCCTGCCTCGCGGAAGTACTGCGGCGGGCGGGAGCGGCGGCCGCCGTCACCGTCTCCCGTGCCGGAGCCCAGCCTCCCGACCTGGCCGAACTGGACTCCGCGCGCGCGGAGTTCGCCCTCAGGTCCGGGCGTGCGTGGTGATGTCCGAGGCGAACTGCTCGACCATCTCGGGGGTCACCGTCGGCCGGCACTGGCCGATGGCCGCCAGGTAGTCGGCCGTGCTCGCGCCGGGCGTGGGGTCGTCGGCGCCCCGGCCGCCCACCGCGACCAGGTCGCGTTCGAAGGACGCCTGGGCCGCGATGCGGGCCGCGTGCTCGATGTCCGCCGGAGTGAACTGGTCGCTCGCCAGCACGAGTTCGTCGATGTCCACCTCCGGGCGTCCCTCCGTGTAGCGGGCCCAGATCGCCGCGCGGGCGGCCTTGTCCGGCGTGCCGATCGGGATGAGGTAGTCGAAGCGGCCCGGGCGCAGGAACGCCGGGTCGAGGGAGCGGATCGAGTTCGTCGCGCAGACGAGCAGCCGCTCGTCCCGCTCCCTGAACCCCGGTATCAGCTTGAGGAGTTCGTTGGTCACGCCGTGCATCCCGCCGGGCTGCGCGGGCTCCGTGCGGACGGGCGCGATCTCCTCGACCTCGTCGATGAAGACGAGGACCCGCTCCAGCTCGGCGATCCTGGCGAACGCGGACCGCAGGGCGGCGGCGAGGTTCCCCTCGTCGGCGAGGCGGGACGGCAGGATCTCCACGAACGGCCAGCCCAGGCGGGAGGCGATGCCCCGCGCGAAGGTCGTCTTGCCGGTGCCGGGCGGGCCGAAGAGGCAGACGGCGCGCGGCGGACGCACACCGTGCCGGGTGGCCCGCTCGGGCTCGGCCAGCGGAAGGACCACCCGGCGCTCGATGAGGTCCTTCTCGCGTTCCATCCCGGCGACCTTCGCCCACAGGTCGCCCGGCAGGAGCCGCCCGCCGAGGTCGTCGAGGAGCCCGGCCGCGGGACCGTGCAGCGGCTCCACCTTCTCGAAGTAGGCGACCGCCGGCCGGCGGGTGTACCCGGCGTTGAGCAGGCCCTCGCCGAGCAGCTCCTCCTCCGGCAGGACGTACGCGATCCGGCCGACCCGGGCGGCCACGAGCCGGCGCTCCAACTCCACCAGCAGCGCGCTGGCGAGGCCGCGGCCGCGCCACGCCGACGAGATCGCGACCCGCATCACCCAGGCCCGCTCGCCGGAGACGCAGGCGAGCGCGGCGCCGATCGGGGCGCCCTGGTGGACGGCGACGACCGCCGGCTGACGGGTGGTGAGGGCCCCGATGCACTCGGCGAGCGAGAAGACGGACTCCTGGCCGAGCTCGGCCGTGGTGTCGATGAGATGGACGACGGCGGCGAGATCGCTCTCGCGGTAGTCGTGGATGTGCCAGTTCACGGGTGGTACCGCCCCTCGTTGGTGCCGTTCGGGCCGAGGCTAGGGGCGGCCGGGGAAGGCGGTCGTGCGCCGCCACGCACAAGCCGGTACGGCGAAATGCGCCGTACCGGCTCTATGCGAGCTCCCGCCTGGATCGGCTACGCGTCACGCGGCCTTGGGGTCGGGGCCGTACGCGTTCACGTGCGAGTCGCCCTCCAGGACCGTGAGGACGAGCAGGACGATGAAGCCCACGAAGGGGACGAGGGAGATCAGGTACCACCAGCCCGAGCGGCCGGTGTCGTGCAGGCGGCGGACCGTCACGCCGAGGGTCGGCAGGAAGGTCGCCAGGGAGTAGATCCCGACGAGCAGCGGGTACGTCTCGAGTGCGAAATCGATGATTCCGAGGACGAGCGTCACGATGAAGGTGAAGAGGGCGTACATCCAGTACTCTTTGCGGCGCGCGCGTCCGCCGAAGTCGGCGTATCTCCTGAGAACGTCGAAGTACCAGTTCACTTTTCCCCCCGAGGAATGGGAATGGTCAGCGAGCGGCCCTTGCGCGGGATCTTGTTCCGTGAGGTCCCGTGGAGGGAGTTTTGCGCAGAACCGGACCGCCGAAACCGCCGCGAGGGCAACAGTTGTGCGGCGGCGGCCGTTCTTCGACGCGCGACGGCGAACAGCGGCATCCCAGGGATGGGAGATGCCGCTGTTGCGGGAGGGATCAGAACGTCACGTCCTTCTCTTGCTCATGAGCAGTCCGCCGGCCGTGAGGGAGAACAGGCAGACGCACGCGCCGGTGATCACGTTGCTCAGGATCGTTCCGGTGTCGGGGTTCCGCGAGACCACCCACGGGGCGACGATGAGCCAGGCGCCCAGGAGCAGCACGACGAAGTTCAGGTCCTGAGACCGCTCCGGAGCCATCGACATGCACAACCCGAGGGCCGCGATCGAGAGTCCGACGACCAGGTTGGTGAGGGCGAGTTCGGGGCGGGCTGCGGAGAAGTGAACCGTCCACGCGGAGATCGCGGCGTACAGTCCGGCGAGGATCACGAGTTCCTCGACCGCCGCCACGCCTCGGGTCTGGAGAACGCGGGCGTAACGGTCCCGCATTTCCGACGCGTCGGGGTGTCCCGCGATATCACCAGGACGGTGAGAGACGTCGGCCATACGACTCGCCTCCTTCTGGCGTCATGCGTATGCGACCGCAGTGCGGTATTCCGGTACCGCTGCTTCATTGTGCGCTTATCTGGCCTTTATGTGTAGGTCTGTCCCATGGTCGAAACTGACAGAAATCATCGCGCGGATATGCGGGGACCCGCCAAAAGGAAAAGGGATCTTCCCCTCGCGCTCGGGCGGACCGCTCGCCCCGTTCGGCGTAGCCTGGAAGAGGACTCGGGGCCCGACTCCTCCACGCCGGGAGAGCATGATGGCCGGCATCGTCAGAAAGAGCTTCGATTCAGCGGACGAGACCCGTCCCTTCGAGGACGGAAAGGGCAGGCTCGACCTGCTCAACGGCGCGCGCGGCGCGGTCGGCCGCGCGGTGTTCGAACCGGGCTGGCAGTGGTCCAAGCACGTGAAACCGATCGTCGGCACGGACAGCTGCCAGGCCTCGCACGTCGGGTACGTCGTCAGCGGCCGGATGAAGGTCGTCATGGACGACGGGGAGACCGTCGAGTTCGGCGCGGGCGACTTCATGGAGGTCCAGCCCGGCCATGACGCCTGGGTGCTCGGCGACGAGCGGTGCGTGGCCCTCGACTGGGTCGGTTTCGGGGACTACGCCCAGGCCCCCGGCTCGTGACGACCGGGACGTGACCCCCGGCCCGTGCCCCGCCGCCCCTCGCCGGGGGGCGGCGGTGGCGCGGGCCGGCCGTCCGTCCTCGTCTGGGACGAACCCGTCTCGGCGCTCGACGTCTCCGTGCAGGCGCAGATCGTCGGCCTGCTCACCGACCTCCAGCGCGACCTGGGTCTCGCGCTCGTCTTCATCGCCCACGACCTGGCCGTCGTCCGACAGGTCAGCCACCGGATCGCCGTCATGCACGACGGCAGGATCGTGGAGACCGGCACGGCGGACGAGGTGTGCGAGAACCCCCGGAATCCGTACACCCGCGCGCTGCTCGCCGCCGCGCCCGACCCCGTACCCGTGCCCGTACGGCGCCGGACCCGGCCCGACCCGCTGCCCGCCGGGGCGGTGTCCGCGTGAACGCCCGCCGCGCCCCGGACGCCACCGCTCGTTCCGTACCGGGGCCGCCGAACGAGGGGAGGAGAGACGCGCGGACCTGACAGATAATCCCTGGTCAGGCCTCTGATCGGTCATGTATGAAAGGTCCATGAACGCACAGGACGAGACCCTTCACCCCGACGTCGCCGAGGCCGTCGCGGGCGAACTGCGCCTCCTGGAGCCGGCGGTGCGCGCCTCCCGCGAGCTCGCGCTGCCGCTCTTCGACCCGGAGTTCGAGGAGGTCGGAGCCTCGGGCCGCCACTGGACGTACGGGGCCATGCTCGACGTCCTCCCCGCGATCGCCGGAGACGCGGCGGAGGGCACCCGGTACGAGCCCGGCCCGGTCACCGGCGTCCTGCTCGCGCCCGGCCTCGTGCACGTCCGGTTCGAGACGGTCAAGGACGGCCGTCTGGTCCGCCGCAGCTCGATCTGGCGGCGGGATCCGGACGGCCCGGCCGACGGACCGCTGCGCATGTACTACCACCAGGGGACGCCGGTGCCGGACGACCTCCGGTGACCTCGCCCCTGCCGGAGGCCCGGCGGCTGTGGGAGGAGCTGGCCGGGCTCACCGGGAGGTTCCCGCCGCGCGACGGGGCGACCGTCGTGGTCGCGGCGGCGTCACGGCTGTGCCCGCCCGGATGGATCGGCGCGGTGACCCTCGGCGGGACCGCCCTGGTCACGGCGCCGGACGCGCGCACGGCGGCGCGCGTGCGCGAGGCCCTGCGGGGCCGCCCGGCGGAGGCGGCGGTGGACGCCGCGCTGTACGCGGGGCGGCTGTCCGTGACGGAGGTGCTCGGGCCGGCGACGCTGGCGTACGCCTCCCCGGAGGGCTTCCGCCCGGCGTCGGCGGCCGCGGCCGCGGCCGTGGAGCACGTACCGGCCGGCCATCCCTCCCTGAGGGCACTCGAACGAGCGGCGGGCCCGGACGACGCGGGAGAGGCCGCCCTGGACGACATCACGTCACCGGCCTTCGTCCTCCGCGAGGACGGCGAGCCGGTGGCCGCCGCCGGTTACCGGCTGTGGCCGCGGCGGACCGCCCACCTCAGCGTGCTGACCGCCCCGGCGGCGCGGGGCCGCGGACTGGCGCGGACGGTGGCGTCGGCGGCCGTCGCCCACGCCCTTGCGGCCGACCTGCTCCCGCAGTGGCGGGCCCGCCCTCCGGCCTCCCGCCGGGTCGCCGCCGCGCTGGGCTTCGAGGAACTCGGCGCGCAGCTGTCGCTGAGACCCGGCGAGGAGCGGAGCGCGTAACGGCCCTCAGGCGAGGCCGCGATGGGCCGCCCACAGCGCGGCGGCCCGGGTGGCCGCCCCCTCGACGAGGGCGGCGAGCTCCGGGGCGTCGGGCACGGGGAAGGAGACGTACCCGCCCCGTCCGCTGCCGACCGGACGGCCGTACGCCTTGGTGGCGAGACGGCCGTCGGGAAGGAGACGCACGTTGAGCGTCAGCAGCTCGAAGACCTCACCGCGGCGGGTGTCCGTCCAGCGGAGCTCCTGCGGGATCGTCACGTTGATGGCGAGAGCACTGACATCGAGCTCGCCGTCGCCGTCGCCGCCCCTGGCCGTCTCACCGTCGTCGCTCATCGTCGGATGATCTCACGAGGTGGTGCGGCCGTCGTAGACGTTGTCCGGGGTGATGATCCGGGTGACGGCCCGGGCGACGAGCGTCGACGGCTCCGGGGTGGTCGCGGTGGGGATGTCCGTGTTGAGCATGACGACCAGGGTGGCCTTCTGCGAGGGCAGGTAGACGGTCACCGTCTCGTACCCGGGCAGCGAGCCGTTGTGCCCGATCCAGCCCTCCGTCTCGAAGATCCCGAGGCCGTAGCTCGTTCCGGGGATGCCGGTCGGCAGCGTCCTGAGGCGCTGCTCCTGGGTCTCGGGGCTGAGGAGCTCGCCGGTGGCGAGGACCTTCGCCCAGTGCCGCAGGTCCTGGAGGTCGGAGATCATCGCCCCGGCGGCCCAGGCCCAGCTGGGGTTCCAGTCGGTGGAGTCCGCGACCGCGCCGCTGAGCGTCTGCTTGGTGTAACCGCGCGGGTGCGGCTCGGGGAACTCCGATCCCTCGGGGAACAGCGTGTGGAAGAGGTGCGACGGGCGGAGCACCCGGTTGCGGATGACGTCCTGGAGCCGCTGCCCCGTCACCCGCTCGATCACCATGCCGAGCAGGACGAGGTTGGAGTTGGAGTACTCGAACTTCGCGCCCGGCTTGAAGGTGTTCCGGTGCTTCATGCCGTACGCGATCAGCTCCTCCGGCTCGAAGGACCGCCGGGGGTCGCTGAGGAGGTCGTGGATGAAGCCGGGGTCGGAGGTGTACGGGAAGAGGCCGCTGCGCATCTCGGCGAGGTGCCGGAGCGTGATGTGGTGCCCGTCGCGGACGCCGTGCACGTACTTCGCGATCGGGTCGTCGAGCCCGACCCGCCCGTCGTCGACGAGCTGGAGCAGCGCGGTCACGGTGAACGTCTTGGTCTCGCTGCCGATCCGCACGTACGAGCCGGCGTCCATCGGCTCGCCGGTCGCCTTGTCGGCGACGCCGGCCGCCCGGACGTAACTCCCCCTGCCCGGCATCCAGATGCCGACGACGAGACCGGGGATGCCGGCCTGGGCGCGCACCTCCTCGACGGTCCGGTCGAGCCTGGCCTCCGTCTCGGCCCCGAGGCCGCCGGGCGGACAGTCGTCGTCGCCGGCCCGGGCGAGGCCCGCTCCGACAGCCGCCGCGTGCACCGCCGGGGCGGGGGCTACGGCCGTCGGGGCGAGGACGGACGCCAGGAGGAGCGTCGCGGCGAAAAGTCGTCGGGTGGGGATACGTCGCATGCGGAGACGCGCCTTCCGGTACGGGGGTGGGGCCGGGGAGGTGGGGGTGCGGGTGGCGGCGGCCAGACCACCACCCGGACCCCCGCTGCCCGCTCGCCTACGCCTCCGGCCGCGCCGATTCCACTCGTTCGGCGCCGCCCGTGTCACCGGGCCGGTCCAGGGCGCACGACCCCGCCCCGGATACGGTGACGGGCGTGGGATTCTCGGGAACCTTCCTCGTGGCACGGGCGGACCGACCGCTGACGGAGCTCGCGGCGGTACGGGCCTGGGAGGCCGTGCCGACCTGGTGGGCGCGCGACGGGGACTGGCAACTCCTCCGCGCGTACCCGCTCTCGGACCCGCCGTCCTCGCTCCTCCGGGAGACGGGCGCCCCCGCCCTGGTCGCCCACGTGGTGGACAGCGACTTCGCCACGATCCAGGCGGCGACTCCCGACGGCGCCCCGTCCTGGCAGTGCGCCCTGCCCCCGGGGACGGCCCGCGACTACGGCCTCCCCGAGGAGTGGATCGGCGACCCGACGGAGGTGACGGCACGGGCGACGGCCTGGTGCCGGCAGGCCGGCGTGGCCCCGGACCCGGAGGCGCTGCGAGCGGCACTCACCGCGCGGGCCGACCCGCTGGCGGAAGACCTCGTCCTGACCCTCGTCGACGCCCTCGGCTTCCGGTTCCGCGACGGGGCCGATCTGGAGGAGCGCGGCTGAGCCGGGCCGGGCCGAGCCGGGCCGGGCCGGGCCGAGCCGGGTTGACCTCAAGTCCGGTTGAGCTTCTAGGTTCGGGTGTGCCGATGGCGACGTACTCGGAAGGAACGGTCATGAGGACGCTGGTGCTGGGAAGGACGCCCGCCAGGGTGACGGACGTGGTGGCCACGCTGCGCGCGGACGGCTTCGACGCGGAGGGGGTGCACAGCGACGAGGAGGCCCGGCGGCTGCTGGAAGCCGAGGAGTTCGCGGTGCTGATCATCGGAGGCGGCGTGGACCGGGAGACGCGTGCGGCGCTCAAGGGCTTCGCGGCGGAACGCCGGGTCCGCCGCGTGATCGACGGCGCCCTGACGGCACCGTACGACACCTACGTGCGGCGGGAGTTCGAGCCGCTGATCCGTGAGGTCGCCCTGAACGAGTGAGGGACGGGCGAGGCGGGGAGGGCGGAGACGACTCCGCCTCTCTCCCCGCCGGGCGGTTCCGCCGCCTCGTCGGGGGATCAGGCGAGGCAGAACTCGTTGCCCTCGATGTCCTGCATCGTGATGCACGACTCGTTCACGCCGTCGGCGCGCTGCGTCAGCACGTGCTTCCCGCCGAGCGCCGTCAGCCGTGCGCACTCGGCCTCCAGGGTGGCGAGGCGCTCGTCGCCCACGAGCCCGGTGGCGGCGCGCACGTCGAGATGCACCCGGTTCTTGACGACCTTGCCCTCGGGAACGCGCTGGAAGAGCAGACGCGGGGCCACGCCCGAGGGGTCGGTGCAGGCGAAGTAGACCTCGTCCTCGGGCGGCAGCGTGGCGTGGTACTCCTCCCACGAGGCGAAGCGCTCCGGGACCGGAGGCAGGACGTACCCCAGCACCTCGCACCAGAAGGCGGCGAGCCGCGCGGGCTCCGCGCAGTCGAAGGTCACTTGGAAATGCTTGATCGTTGACATCGGCGGACGATAACTGGTTTCCCGCGTTCCCCCAGGTCGGGAGGGATCGCGGGTCAGGAGCCGGACGGCCCTGCGGCGAAGGCGTCCGTCACGCAGTCGGCGGCGCAGTCGCCGTGGACGAAGCTGCGGCGGAGGGCGGCGGCCGCGTGGGCGGGGTCGACGTCGTCGTGGCCGTAGCGCTCGCGCGTCAGCCGGACCACCGCGTCGACCGTCACGATCGCCGGCTCGCCCTCGCCCGCCGCGCGACGGGCGGTCGCGATGGCGGTGTCGGCGGCGCGCCGGAGGTCACGGGCGTAGGCGCGCGCCGTGGCGGCCCGCGCGCGTTTCGCCGCGAAGGGGCGTACGCCGCGGCCCTTGTCGACGATGCCCGTCACGATGAGGCCCACGCTGGTGAGCACGACGAGTACGCCCACCGCGGTGTCCCCGTTCCACCTCATGCGGTGCCTCCTGCCCCGAAGCCGTCGGTGTCCCCGAGTCTAGGGCGCGACCAGGACGGCGCCCAGGTGCCCGGGGCCGGGGGCGCCGCCGTGGCGGCGAGGTGCTCGCGGAGGGCGAGGAGGCCCGGGTGCGGGTTGCCGGTCGACCAGAGCAGCGAGTGCGGGTAGACCGGCGTCGGGTCGGTCACGGGGACGCGCCGCAGGCCGTGGGAGTCGGGCCAGACCAGACGGGTTCCCTCGCCGACGAGCGTCGCGAGGTCGGGGGAGTCCGCGACGGTGTCGAGGAGCGGTTCGGTGCCGAAGTCCGGGCCCGTCACCTCGATCGTCAAACCGAACTCGTCGGACAGGTCGGCGTAGTAGGCCGCCCACTCCGTGCCGCTCGCGATCCCCGGCACCCAGATCCGGTGGCCCGCGAGCCGGGCGAGGGGGACGGAGCGGGCCGACGCCAGCGCGTGGCCGGGGCCGGTGAGGAGGTGGAGGGGTTCGTCGAGGACGGGGAGGACCCCGATGTCCTCGGGAAGCCGTCGCCCCGGCATGGTGACCGCGCGGAAGGACGCGTCGATCGTCCCGGCGCGCAGCGCGGCGACGGCCGTGTCGGCGTCGAAGAGCGTCACGACGTCGAGCTCCGTCTCGGGGTGTGCCTGGTGGAACCCCCGGAGCAGCGTGGCCGTCGCGAGCCGCCGCCCGATCACGTCCACCCGCAGCGCCCGGCTCCCGGGCCGTACGGAGGCGAGCGCCCGCGCCTCGGCCTGGAGGAAGGCGCGGGCGTGCGGCAGGAAGGCCTGCCCGTCGATCGTCGCCTCCGCGTGCCGCGGGCTGCGGGCGAGGAGGCGTACCCCGAGCTCCTTCTCCAGTGCGGCGACGCGCTTGGACACGGCCTGCTGGGTGATCCCCAGCTCGTCGGCCGCGTCCCGGAAGCGGCCCGACTCGAGGACGGCGAGGAAGGTGCGTACGGCTTCTGGGTCCACGACGCCGAGCGTAGTCCCACAACTGATGGTTGTCGGACCGGTGACTTTCGGTTGTTTGCTCCCGGTGTGCAGCAGTCGCTTGGATGGAGGAGGCGACGCGCGGTTGTTCCGCGCGTCGCCGTCGTGCGGGCGGGGTCGTGGCGGTGGTCGCCGTGGCGGGCGGGGGAGCGGCGGAGAAGGAGTACGGACATGGCGCGCGGCGGACGGCCGTCCCCGGGGCGTGACTTCGGGTGGGTCTGGGCGGCCTGCGCGGCGAGCGCGCTCGGCACGGGACTCGCGTTCAGCGCCTTCCCGCTCCTCGCGATCACCGTCCTCCACGCGGGCGCCCCCGAGGTCGCCTCGCTTGCAGCCGCGGGCGCGGCGGTCGGCGCGGCGGTCGCGGTGCCGCTCGGGCCGTGGGTGGAGTTCCGCCGCAAGCGGCCGGTGATGATCGCGGCGGATCTGGTGCGGTGTGCGGCGCTGGTGAGCGTCCCCGCCGCGTACGCCTTCGGCCGGCTCGGGCTCGCGCAGCTCCTCGTCGTCTCGGTGGTCGTCGCGGCCGCCGACATCACCTTCGGCGCGGCGACCGGCGCGTACCTGAAGGGCCTCGTCAGGCCGGAGGCCATGGTCACCGCCCAGGCCCGCCTGGAGTCGACGACCTGGACCGCGACCGTCGTCGGGCCGCCGCTGGGCGGCGTCCTGATCCAGCTCCTCGGCCCCGTCGCCACGGTGACCGCCGACGCCGTGAGCTACCTGCTGTCGGCGGCGAGCCTGCGAGCGGTACGCCACCGGGAGCCACGGCCCGTGCCCGTGGCCGTACACGCGCCCGTGGCCGTACACGCGCCCGCGCCCGTCCGCGGACCCGTCCGCCCCCGCCCCCTCTCCGAGGGATGGCGGCACATCCTCCGCCACCCCCTTCTCCGGCCCCTCTTCCTCCACACCCTCCTCGTCAACGGCCTGATCATGGCCACCGCCCCGCTGCTCGCCGTCCTCATGCTCGGGCCCCTCGGCTTCGCGCCGTGGCTGTACGGGCTCGCCTTCGCGGTCCCCTGTCTCGGCGGGCTCCTCGGAGCGCGCCTCGCACCGGGGCTCGTCGAGAGGTTCGGGCGACGGCGGGTGCTCCTCGTCGCGGGGGCGCTGCGCGTGTGCTGGCCGGTCGGGCTGGTCCTCGTCCGGCCCGGCCCCGCCGGTCTCCTCCTCGTCATGGGCGTCCAGTTCGCGCTGGTCACCTGCATCGGCGTCTTCAACCCGGTCTTCGCCGCCCACCGCCTGCGTCTCACCGAGGCCGGTCTCGTCGCCCGCACCCTCACCGCCTGGTCCGTCTCGGGCAAGGCGGCCACGGCGGGGCTGACCGCCCTGTGGGGAGGTCTCGCGGGGCTCGTCGGTCTCCGGGGTGCGATCGGCCTCGCGGGGGGTCTGCTGCTGGTCACGCCGCTACTCCTGCCCTGGCGCCGCCAGGAGCGACAGGGCCGGCGACAGGGCGGGTGACCGGGCCGCGGCCGGGGCTGTGACCGGGTCGGTGACGACGAGGATTGACACGTGTCAGCGACGGGTGACACGCTCCTGTCCGGCCCGGCCGCGTGCCGCCCCGCCCGCCCAGAAGGAGCAGCGCCCATGAGCACCACCGTCACCACCACCCGAGGGCCCGTCCGCGGCGAACGCCGTGCCGACGGCAGTCTCCGCTTCCTGGGCATCCCGTACGCGCAGCCGCCCGTCGGCGACCTCCGGTTCGCCGCGCCCGTTGCGCCGGAGCCGTGGACCGAGCCGCTCGACGCCACCGCGTACGGCCCGACCGCCCAGCGCCGCCCCTTCGGCGAGGTCGTGATCATCCCCGAGCCGACCATCCCGGGCGACGGCGTCCTCAACCTCAACGTCTTCACCCCGGACACCGCGCCGCGGGTCCCGCTCCCCGTCCTCGTGTGGATCCACGGCGGCGGCTACGTGGCCGGCTCCGCCGCCAGCCCCTGGTACGACGGCGCCGCCTTCAACCGGGACGGCGTCATCGTCGTCTCGCTCGGCTACCGGCTCGGCATCGAGGGCTTCCTGCACCTGGAGGACGCCCCCGACAACCGCGGCGTGCGCGACTGGATCGCCGCCCTGGAATGGGTCCGCGACAACATCGCGGCCTTCGGCGGCGACCCCGCCAAGGTCACCATCGCGGGCCAGTCGGCCGGCGGCGGCGCCGTGCAGACCCTCCTCGCCGTCCCCTCCGCCCGCGACCTCTTCCGCGGCGTCATCTCCGTCTCCGGCGCGATCCTCCGCCCCGACGGCCCCGAGGTCGCCCTCGCCGCCTCCCGGCTCCTCACCTCCCGGACCGGCGTTCCCGCGACCGCGGCCGCGCTGCGGGACCTGAGCGACGAGGAGGTCCTCGCGCTCCAGGACCGCCTGGCCGAGGACGGCCCCGACCGCGAGGGCCTGCCGCCGATGCTGGCCCTCGCCCCCTTCGCCGACGGCGACCTCATCCCCGAGCCGGTCGCGGAGGCCCTCGCCACCGGCGGCGCGGGCGACGGCGTCCCGGTCATGCTCGGCTTCACCGAGCACGAGTTCGCGATGATCCCCGCGCCCGAGGGCGTGCCGGTGCCGCTGGTGCTCGGCGGGCTCGGCCTCGGCTCGGAGCGGATCGACGCGTTCACGAAGGCGTACGCGGAGACCGACGAGGCCCTGCTCTTCGGCCAGGCGCTCACCGACGTCACCTTCCGCGCCCCGAACCTGGCCCTCGCGGACGCCCGCGCCGCCCGGCGGCAGCCCACCTGGCTGTACGAGTTCGCCTGGCGGTCCCCGGCCACGGGCATCTCGTTCCACTGCCTCGACGTCCCCTTCGCCTTCGACGTGCTCGGCACCGAGGGCGTCACGGCCGCCGCCGGGGAGGCGCCGCCGCAGGCCCTCGCCGACGCCGTGCACCGGGCCTGGGTCGCCTTCGTGACGGATCAGGACCCCGGCGCCGACTGGCCGCGCTACACGGCGGAGAAGCGCTCCACGATGGTCTGGAACACGGAGTCCGCCGTCTCCGAGGACCCGCTCGGCCGGGTCCGCGCGATCTGGCTCGACTGACCCGGGGGAGGGGTGAAGGGGGGGCGCCGGGCGGCCCGGCGACCGTGTCACACGTTCTTCATGCGCCGTGCACGGTTCGCCGGGCCGTCGCTCGCGGATCGCGGCCGCGTCCGTCGAGGTCCGAGGCCAGGGCCGCGTAGATGTACTCGCTGCCCCAGCGGTCGCCGTCCAGGTCGTTCTCGACCAGGTGCGCCTCCCGGCGCATGCCGAGGCGTTCGCAGACCCCCACGGATCCGGTGTTCTCCACGTCGAGGCGCGCGTAGAGGCGGTGCACGCCCAGCTCGGCGAAGGCGAACCGGGCCAGGGTCAGGGCCGCCTCGGTCGCGTAGCCGTGTCCCTCGTGGCGCGGGTCGAGGGTCCAGCCGATCTCGGCCTGGGCGGCGCGGGCGTCGGCCAGGGAGAGCGACACCTCCCCGAGGAGGCCGGGCTCGCCGCGCCGGCACACGGCGAGCGCCAGCTTGTCCCCGTCGGCGCGCCAGGCCCCCTGCGTCGCGCGCTCGGCGGCGACCTGCTCGCTGCGCTCGCGCGTGTGCGCGGGCCGGTACAGGTAGCGCGCCACGCTCGGCAGGCCCTGGTAGGCGTACAGGTCGTCGGCGTCGCCGGGGGTGAACCGCCGCAGCGACAACCGGGGCGTGGTCAGCGGCAGCAGCGGGACGATGTCCATGGGACCTCCGGGACGCGGACGTGGATCGGGAAGCGCACGATTCTCGCACCGCGCCGGACGCGCGGCCACGCCTTTCCGTGCGGCGGGGCCCTAGGGAGTGTGTCGAAAGTGGCGTCGTCTGCCCGGAGGGCAGGCGCC
>NZ_JBFADU010000025.1:0-91762 GCF_040641575.1 Streptomyces sp. NPDC020807 | reverse complement strand
CGGGGCCCCTCCCCCCCCTGGTGTGGGGTTGGGGGGGCGGGCGGGGGGGGGTTTTGGGCACCCCGTCCCCGCGGTGGGGACCGGGCCGGGGGCGACGGGGCGGCGGACGACGAGGCTCCGCGGGTCCGCGGACCCGCGGCTACTGGAGCCGCCCGCTCCTCTTGAACTCCTGGGACGCCCGGCCGCCCGCGCCCATCCGCTTCCACTCCTTCAGCATCTCGGAGCGCACGCGGGCGTCGGTCTTGGCGACGATCCGCCGGTTCTCGCGGACCAGCTTGCGGTAGCTCTCCAGGCGGCGCACGGGCAGCGTGCCGTCCTCGATCGCCGCCGTGACGGCACAGCCCGGCTCGGACTCGTGGGCGCAGTCGTGGAAGCGGCACTCCCCCGCCAGCTCCTCGATCTCCGAGAAGACCTGGCCGACGCCGGCCTCGGCGTCCCAGAGCCCGACCCCGCGCAGCCCCGGGGTGTCGATGAGGACGCCCCCGCCCGGGAGGACGAAGAGGTTGCGGGTGGTCGTGGTGTGGCGGCCCTTGCCGTCGACGTCACGGGCCGCCTGGACGGCCATGACGTCCTCGCCGACGAGGACGTTGGCGAGGGTCGACTTGCCGGCGCCGGAGACGCCGAGCAGCGCGGTCGTACCGCCCGCGATCGTCGCCATGAGCACGTCGAGACCCTCGCCGGTGGTCGAGCTGACGGGCAGCACCGGGACGCCGGGGGCGACCGTCTCGACGTCCTCGACGAGGTAGGAGAGTCCCACCGGGTCGGGCACGAGGTCGGCCTTGCTGAGCACGACGGTCGGCTGCGCGCCGGACTCCCACGCCAGGGCGAGGAAGCGCTCGATCCGGCCGAGGTCGAGCTCGACGGCGAGCGAGACCGCGATGACGGCGTGGTCGACGTTGGCGGCGAGGATCTGCCCCTCGGACCGCTTGGACGAGGTCGACCGCACGAAGGCGGTCCGCCGGGGCAGGTACGCCCGGACGTAGCGGGGGTCGGACGCGCCCTCGGGATCGACGGCGGCCCAGTCGCCCGTGCAGACGACCCGCAGCGGGTCGTGCGGCGTCACGAACGCCGTGTCGGCGCGGACGGTCCCGTCGGCGGTGGCGACGTCACACTGGCCCCGGTCGACCCGGACGACCCGGCCGGGGAGCAGTCCCTGGGCGGCGTACGGAGCGAACTCGGCCTCCCAGCCGGAGTCCCAGCCGAGGGCGTCGAGGGAGGGAGAGGACGAAGAAGTGGTGGTGGTTGCGGTGGTGACGGGGGAAAGCGAGAAAGACAAGGGGGACCCTTCGAAGGGCGGCCCCGGCGGCGCGCTCCGAGCGCGCGGTGCGTATGGGTGTCAGCCGGAGGCCACAGAGGTGGGAACGATGAACTCCTGAACGCGGGCAGAGCCCGTCACCGTGACAGTCATCACTGTCCTCACCTCCTGTGTCGTCTCGACGTACCGACCCCGTCCCTCTCGGGGACGGACGAACAGCACCGTAGCCACACCCCGGTGGCGGCGCCACCGATTAAAACCGGAGCACAGATCCGCTACCGAAAGGATCCAGCCACTTTTGCCGACCATGTCGGCACGAGTGATCCACCTCACCTAGCCTCACTCCGGCAACATCCGCATCAGGCGTACGCAGTCGGCATGCGCCCCGTGCGCGTTCTCGGGGGGAGGCACATCACCGATGGGGCTCACGCTGGACGTGGCAGGCCTGACGTGTTCGTTCGGCGGACGGGCCGTATGGGAGGACCTGTCGCTGGCAGCGGCCGCCGGGGAGTCGGTCGCCGTGACCGGTCCGAGCGGCAGCGGCAAGAGCACCCTGCTCTCGTGCCTCGCCGGCCTGCTGAAGCCCGAGGCGGGATCCATACGGGTGTGCGGCACCGACCCCGGCGCCCTGCGCCCTTCCAAAGCCGCCGCATGGCGGCTGAAAACCATCGGCTTCGTGTACCAGTTCGGCGAGCTCCTCCCCGAACTGACCGCCATCGAGAATGCCGCTCTCCCCCTCCTCATCGGCGGAAGCACCCGCGCAGAAGCGTACGGAACCGCCGAAACCCTCCTCGCCGACCTCAAGGTCGGCCATGTCGCCGACTCCCCGGCCGGCACTCTCTCCGGCGGCGAACGTCAACGCATCGCCCTCGCCCGCGCGCTCGCCACCCGCCCTCCGGTGATCCTCGCGGACGAACCCACCGGGGCGCTGGACGAAACCACCACTGCAGAGGTCTGCGACCTGCTCTTCAGCCTCCCCCGCCGCTACGGCTGCACCCTGCTGCTCGTCACCCACAACCCCTACGTCGCGAGCCAGGCCGATCACGAGCTCCACCTCACGGGTGGCCGCCTGCGACCCGCGGCGGCAGGCGCGTGAGCAACACCCGCCGCACACACCTCGCCCAACTCCTCGCCATCGGCCGCCGCACCGCCGGCACGGCCCACGACCCCCGTGCGCGGCTCCACGCCGCGGCCCTCGCCCTGGCCGCCGCGGCCGCCACCCTCCTGATCTGGGGCCTGATCGCCAACCACGCGGTGTTCGAGGCCCGGGACACCCGCACGGCCGGGCGCACACCGCTGTTCACCGAGGCCGGGAAGAGTTCGCCGCTCCGCTGGATCCAGCAGGCCGACCAGTGGAACCAGCGTCAGTTCTCGGTGATCGCGGTCGACCCGCTGGTGCCGGACGCCCCGCTGCCGCCCGGACTGCCACGCTGGCCGGAGCCAGGAGAGGCCTTCGTGTCGCCGGCGCTGCTGGACGCCATGCCCGCCGCCGAGAACCGTTACGGCCGCCTCGCCGGGACGGTCGCCCCCCAGGGCCTGGCCGATCCGGGCGAGTTCTTCGTCTACCGCAGGCCCGCGGTCCCCGTTCCACCCGACGGCAAGGGCGATTCCACCAGTGGCGTGAGCGGCTTCGGCTACCCGGGCCCCCTCCGTCCGGACTTCTTCGCGAGTCAGGGCACCGCTCGGGACGAGACCGATCTCCACTGGCTCTTCGGTCCGCTGCTCGCCCTCCCCGTCGGCGCCCTGCTGGTCATCGCCTTCCGGCTCGGTGCCCGCCGCCGCGACCAGCGGCTGACCGTGCTCCACGCCATGGGGGCCAGGCGGTCGACCCGCGCCTGGATCTCCGTCGGTGAGGCCGCCGGGCCGCTGGGCGCAGGAACCGCGGCAGCGGCACTGGCGCTGACCGTGGTCTCCCTCACCGGCATCACCCTCCCGGTGACGGGCTATCGGATCGCGGCAAGCGACCTCACCCCGACCGTCCCGGTCTTCCTGGTCTGCGCCGCAGCCGGCTGGGGCGTGCTCTGCACGCTCTTCGCCCTGCTCCATCTGCGGATTCGCCGGGTGCAGGGAAACCGGCCCCGTCCGCGCGGCGCCCAGGCGCCCGGCTGGCCCGCCTACGCCTTCGGTGGAGGGCTGGTACTCGCCTTCTGGGGTGCGACGCTCGGCAGCGACTTCGGCACCAAGATCTTTCAGCTGGGCACCGTGCTCACACTCGCCGGCTTCCCCTCCCTGCTGGGACGCGGAGCCGCGCTCGCGGGGGCCTGGGCCGGCGAACGGAGCAAGGGGGATGCCGCACGGCTGATCGGCACCCGGTGGGTGTCGGCACATCCGGCGGTGATCGCCCGTGCGGGCGCCGCGCTCGTCATCGTGCTCGGGCTGATGTCCCAGGCGCAGATCTTCATGAGCGCACTCGACGACGAGAGCCGCTCCGCGACGGCGCTCGCCCGATCGCTGGACGGACGGCTGGCCGACGTGAGGTCCCGCCCGCTCGATCCGGCATCCGCCGAGCGTTTCAGCGCGCGCCTCTCCCCCAAGGACCGGATCTTCCGCGTCGACGATCTGAGGAGCACCGCGTCCCCCGGGCTGGGCGGCTCCGTCGTCACGGCTTCCTGCCCCGACCTGGCCTTGCTGGGCCGACTGAGCACGTGCCCCGGCCCGACGCCCGTACCGCTCCAGACCGCCTTCGTCTCACCGACCCCACGCACCGAAGCCCTGCGGTGGATCGGAAACCGCGACATCGAGGTCCGCGCGGGAGCCGGGACCTCCGCTCCGGAACTGCTCCGGGGAGCAGCCCACTTCGCCGTGTTCGTCCATGACGGGGATCTGGACCGGGTGAAGGAGGCCGCCTACACCACTCTCGCGCTCCCCTCCGTCGACACACCGGGGGACTACCAGAGATCAGGCCCCGCGGCCATGTCCCGGATCTCCGACTGGGTGATGCTCGCGGCGTCGACGGGCTTCGCGCTGCTGCTGCTCACCGGGGCGATCGCGCTGCTCGGCACCTTCCTGGACCGCGCGGAGGAACTTCGGCCGCTGGCCGCTTTCACCTCCGGCCACGGCTTCCATCTGCGCGTCGCCTGGTGGGGAGTCGGCGCCCCGCTGGTACTCACCGTCGTACTGAGCACGGCGCTGGTCGCGATGCTGGCACTGTTCAATCTGGCTTTCATCTACTGGGGTGCCCAGCGTCCGCCGTTCACCATGCTCCACGCCGGGATCCTCGGCGCTCTCACGCTCTGCGCCGTCGGCACAGTGGCCGGTGCGCAGTTGTCCAGCCGCTTCACGCACCGATGGGTGCCGCGCGGCGACTGATCTCGACCCGCGCGGCCGCGCGGGTCGGCGAAAGAGGGAGAATTTCCGTGAAACGCACGAAGATGCGCCTCACCTCGGCTGCGATCGGTGCGACCATCGCGCTGTCGGGGGCCACCACGGCCTCGGCCTACTCGTACTTCGTCATCTACCACGGCAACGACTACTCGATAACGTACGGCGGCAACACCGGCCGCGCGGCCATATCTGCCTGCGACAACGAACTCGACGGCAACGAGGCCTACGCGCTCTACGTCCGCAAATCCGACTCCTACAACTCCCCGCGCAGAGTCGAGGACGGCACCGGTGCCGACGGGGTGTGCGTGGACTCCGGCTCCAGCGACTCCAACTACATCACCAATGCCAAGACCTGCGAGAACATCGCGTTCTACCCGGACGCCTGCTCCCCCTGGCGCTTCTGACCGGACCGGCCGGCGGTCATCTCGGGCACTCGGCCGAGGTGACCGCCGGCCGGAAGGTCCACCGCCCCCCGGGGGCCCCTCAGCCCTGACGGAGGCGCGCCCCGCGCGTCACTCCTTCTCCCAGCCCGAGTGGATCCGGGACTTCACGTCGTCCGGGGGCAGGAACTTCGACCAGCGCTCGGGGAACTCCGACGGCATGTCGGGGTCGTCCTCGTCCACGTCCTCCGCCTCCGCGCGCACGCGGGCGACGAGTTCGGCGGCCTGGACGGCGCGGGCGCGTTCGTTGGCCTCGCGGGCCGCGGCGGTGGCGACGGAGGGCCAGACGCGGTCGATGGCCGCGTTCACGGCGGCGCCGACGAGGACGGCGAAGGCCGAGATGCCGATCCAGAGGAGGACGGCGATGGGGGCGGCGAGGGAGCCGTAGATCGTCGGGCCCTCGACCTGGCTGGTGAGGTAGATCCGCAGCAGGAAGCTGCCGAGGACCCACATGCCGAGCGCGACGAGCGCGCCGGGGATGTCCTCGATCCACGGCGATCTGACGGGGACCGACACGTGGTAGAGGGTGGTGAGGAAGGCGATGGAGAGGAGCGTGACGACCGGCCAGTAGAGGACGGCGACGACCTCCGTGCCCCAGGGGACGAGGGCGACGACCCGGTCGGGGCCGACGACCGCGAGGGGGAGCACGACGGCGCCGATGAGCAGCGCGACGATGTAGAGGAGCAGGGCGAGGAGCCGGGTCTTGACGATGCCGCGGTGCCCGTCGAGCCCGTACATGACGGTGATGGTGTCGATGAAGACGTTCACCGCGCGCGAGCCCGACCAGAGGGCGATGGCGAAGCCGAGGGAGATCAGCTCGGGGCGTTTGCCCTGCGTGATGTCGTCGAGGAGCGGCTCGGCGATCTCGCGGACGCCCCGGTCGGAGAGGACCGTGCCGGCCGCGTGGAGGATGTTCTCGCGGATGCTGGAGACCGTGTCGGTGTTGGTCCAGTCGTCGGCGTACCCGAGGACGGCGATGAGGCCGAGGAGCAGGGGCGGCAGGGACAGCAGCGTGAAGAACGCGGCCTCGGCGGCGAGGCCGAGGATGCGGTACTCGATGCACGAGTTGACGGTGTCCTTGAGCAGGAGCCAGACCATCTTCCGCTTCGACACGTTGCGGTAGAGGACGCGCGCGCGGTGGAGTTTGCTCCAGGGCCGCGTCCCGCGCCTGTCGGACCGTTCGGGCCCGTCGGATGTTTCTCTTGCTGCCTGCACCTGCTTACCGTATCGGCATGGCACCGAGCACCCACACCGTGACCAACCAGGCTCCACCCCTGGTGGGATACGACGTCTACTCGTGCGACCTCACGCTGACGGAGGCGGTGGAGCGTCACCTCGCTCCCGAGCTCCTCGACGAGGCCCGGGACGAGCTGTCCCTGCTCGGGCGGGCGATGGGATCCGCGCAGGCCAGGGAGTGGGGGGAGCTGGCGAACGCGAACCCGCCGCGGCTGCGGACCCACGACCGGTACGGCCACCGGATCGACGAGGTCGACTTCCATCCGGCCTGGCACCGGCTGCTCGGCAAGTCGGTGGGCGCGGGGCTGACGGACGCCTGGGGCCGTCCGGGCGGGCACGTCCGGCGGGCCGCCGGGCTTCTGGTGGTGTCCCAGGCGGAGGCGGGGCACGTCTGCCCGGTGTCGATGACGCACGCGTCGGTGCCGACGCTCCGCGCCGAGCCGGAACTCGCGGAGGTGTGGGAGCCGGCGGCGACCTCGCACGTGTACGAGCGGGGGCTGCGGCCCGTCGCCGAGAAACCGGGGGCGCTGCTCGGGATGGCGCTGACGGAGAAGCAGGGCGGCAGCGACGTACGGGGGAACACGACGGAGGCGCGGCCGCTCGGTCCCGAGGGCGAGTACGCGCTCACCGGGCACAAGTGGTTCTGCTCGGCCCCCATGTCCGACGCCTTCCTCGTCCTCGCCCGGGCCCCGGGCGGGCTGACCTGTTTCCTGCTGCCCCGCGTGCTTCCCGACGGCTCGCGGAACGCGTTCGCCCTCCAGCGGCTCAAGGACAAGCTGGGCAACCGGTCCAACGCCTCCGCCGAGGTGGAGTTCGACGGGACGACCTGGGCGCGCCGGATCGGCGAGGAGGGGCGCGGGATCCGGACCGTCATCGACATGGTGGCGGCGACCCGGCTCGACTGTGTGCTGAGCTCGGCGGCGCTGATGCGGCAGGCGGTGGCGCAGGCCGTGCACCACTGCGCGTACCGGGAGGCGTTCGGGGGCGTGCTGATCGAGAAGCCGCTCATGCGGAACGTGCTGGCCGACCTGGCGGTCGAGTCCGAGGCCGCGACCGTTCTCGGGATGCGGCTGGCCGCGGCGTACGACTCCGACGAGCGCTCCCTTCTCCGTATCGCCGTTCCCATGGCGAAGTACTGGGTCACGAAGCGGTGCACCCCGGTCGTGGCGGAGGCCCTGGAGTGCCTCGGGGGCAACGGGTACGTCGAGGAGTCCGGGATGCCCCGGCTGCTGCGCGAGTCGCCGCTCAACTCGGTGTGGGAGGGCTCGGGGAACGTGCAGGCGCTGGACGTGCTGCGGGCACTGCGGACCGAACCGGGCGCGTTCGACGCGTTCCTGCGGGAGGTGGGGGCGGCCCGGGGCGCGGACCACCGGCTCGACAAGGCGATCCGCGGGCTCCTCGTCGAACTGGCCGACCTGGACGGCATGGAGGCGCGGGCCCGGCGGCTGGTGGAGCGGATGGCGCTCGTGCTCCAGGGTTCGCTGCTCGTGCGGTGGGCGCCGGCGGAGGTGGCGGACGCGTTCTGCGCGTCGCGGCTGGGCGGGGACGGGGGTTCGACGTTCGGAACCCTGCCGCACACGCTGGATTTGCGGGCGGTGGTGGAGCGGGCGCGGGTGGGGGTCTGACGGGCTCCTGCCCGGCCCTGACGGGTTCCCGCCTGCTGCGGAACCGCGTCTGACGTGGGGGCCGCGCGCACCAGGGGTGGACCCGGAAGGGTCGGCACGCGCGGAGAGCGGGGGTGGTGCTGCGCCGACACGGCACCACCCGCCGCTTCACACCACCTTCACGTACGCGCCCACCGCTCGCCAGAGTTGCAAAGGGTTGCAGGATTACCCGAACCGGGCCGCGCCGGGTGGCCGCGAACGGCACCATGGGCACCGACACTCCGGACATCTGCCCCGTGCAGAACCGATACAGCACCACGGGTGGCTGGGAGAGACCGATGAAGAACACGCAGCTCGACATGGCGAGGCTGGCCGCCATGGACGCCGTGCAGGCCACCCGCCTGCTGCACCGCGTCCGCGACGAGACCCTCGCGGGCCGTACGCCCCCGATCGCGCCCCGCGCCGTGATCGACGCGTCCTGGCAGCGGATGGCCCGGCTCGGCCTCGACCCGGACCGGGGCACGAGCAGCGTGCTGCTCCATCGCGACGAGCTGGAGCACCGTCGCAGGAGCACCCTCCTCGCCGAGGTGATGCAGACCCTCAGCGGCGGTCTCGCCGGCATCGCCGACACCTCACGCCAGATCATGGTGGTCACCGACGAGCACGGACGGGTCCTGTGGCGGCAGGGGAACCCGGCCGTGATGCGCCGCGCCAACGACATCTGCCTGGAGGAGGGCGCGGCCTGGACCGAGCACACGACCGGGACGAACGCGGTCGGCACGGCGCTCGCGATGGGGCGGGCGGTGCAGGTCCACTCCGCCGAGCACTACGTGCACGCCCTGCACAACTGGACGTGCGCCGCCGCGCCCGTCCACGACCCGCGCGACCAGCGGGTCCTGGGCATCCTCGACGTCAGCGGCCCGGCCTCCAGCTTCCATCCGGCGATGCTGCCGCTCGTCGCCTCGGTCGCGCAGCTCGCCGAGGCGGAGATGCGCGAGCGGCACCGGCGGTCGGTCGAGCGGCTGCGCTCGGTGGCGGCGCCGATCCTGTGCCGGGTGGGCGGGCGGGCGGTGGCCGTCGACACGCACGGCTGGACGGCGGCGGTGACCGGGCTCGCGCCGGTGGACCGGATCGCGCTCCCCAAGTCCGTACGGGCCGGGCGGATGTGGCTGCCGTCGCTCGGGCAGTGCGCGGTGGAGCCGCTGCCGGGCGGCTGGCTGCTCCGGGTCGAGGAGGAGAACGCGCCCGCGGAGTCCGGGGCGGACGCGGCGAGCCGCGTGGTCCTCGACCTGAGCCGGGCGCGCCGCGCGTCGGTGTCCGTCTCCGGCGCGGCGGGGAGCTGGCAGCAGGAGCTGAGCCCCCGGCACGCGGAGCTCCTCTACGTCCTGGCGCTGCACCGGGGCGGTCGGACGGCGGCGGAGCTCGCGGACGACGTGTTCGGGGACCGGTCGAAGACGGTGACCGTCAGGGCCGAGATGTCCCGGGTGCGGCGGAACCTCGCCGGGGTCCTGGCGCACCGCCCGTACCGCTTCCGGGAGGAGGTGGCGGTGGAGGTGCTCCGGCCCGAGCACCCGGGCGACCTGCTGCCCCATTCCGTCGCACCGGCGGTACGGGCCGCGCGCACACCCGCCGCCGGCCAGTAGCCCGCCTCAGGACGCGAGAACCCGGGCCCCCTCAGGAGGCGGGAACCCGCGCCACCTCAGGAGGCGGGAACCCGGCTCCCCTCAGGAGGCGAGCCTCTGGA
The DNA here is from genome assembly GCF_040641575.1 of Streptomyces sp. NPDC020807. Lineage (NCBI taxonomy): Bacteria > Bacillati > Actinomycetota > Actinomycetes > Kitasatosporales > Streptomycetaceae > Streptomyces > Streptomyces sp. NPDC020807. Next base: position 82,159 of record NZ_JBFADU010000025.1, on the reverse strand, counting down.
AGAGCGCGCCGATCCGCTTCTGGTCCGCGACCAGCGGCAGGGTGTCGAAGGACAGCTCCCACTCCCCGCCGGGCCCGAAGCGCTCCACGATCCCGAAGGGGATGCCGGTACGGGTCCCGGCGCCGTCGGCGACGGAGGCGGTGCCGTGCCACTCGACGTAGGTCGTGCTCGTGCCGACGGCGACCTGTCCGGGCTTGAGGCGGAGGTCGGCGGTGGCGAAGAGGCGCTCCAGGTAGGCGCGCTTGCCCGCCTCGGTGGCGAGGGGTGCGGCCAGCCCGGGGCCCGTGAGCCGGGCGCCCCCGGCCCGTACGAGGAGGGCGTCGGCGTCCTCTCCGTTCCAGGCGGCGAGCCGCTCGGGCAGTTCGCCGGCGCGGGGGCTCCCCGGCAGCGGGGGCGCGGCCGCCTCCGGTTCGGCGTCGCGCGGGCGCGTCGCGTCCGCGACGCCCGCGAAGAGCGGGGCGGGGGCGAGCTCGGGCACGGTGTCCTGGAAGAGGACGGCCCGGTCGTAGTAGCGGCGGGCCTGGAGGGTGCGGCCCTCGTCGCCGAGGACGTTCCTGGCGATCTGCGGGTAGGCGATCGTGCGGCCCTTGAGGGTGACCTCGTTCCACTGCCCGAACATCACCGTGCTGCCGTCGGCGACGACGTCCGTGCCCCGGTAGCGGAGGCCGGGCACGAGGGCCAGGGAGCCCGTGATGGAGGTGCCGATGGCGGTGCGGCCGCGCTGCGGCGCGCCGCCGGCCTCCCAGAGGGTGGCCTCGGGGTCGAAGATGTCCAGGTAGGCCCTGACGCGGGGGTGGGTGAGGTCGCCGGGTGCGGGCGGGGTGCCGGTCGGCAGCTCGCCGAAGGCGATCTGCCGCTCCATGAAGGCGCAGGCGTTCGGGGTGATCCGGCCTTCGAGCCGCTCGACCTTCCCGCGGGCCTGCGGGCAGTCGGATCCGGCGACCGTGGCGGCCCCGCCCGGCAGCGCCTCGGCGGCCGTCACGGTGACGGCCGCCGTCCCCGCCGTCCCCGCCGCGACCGCCGCCGCCATCGCCGTCGCCATCGCGACGCCCACCCGTCCACGCCGGCTCGTCCCCATGTCGTACCCCTCGCGTCGTCCACCGTCGGGGGCGGCCCTGCGCCGGCCCCGGTCCGATGGGATCAATCTGCCGGGAGGGCGGGACGGGGTCGATTACCTCGGAGGTCATGGGAGCACCTCGGAGGTAATGGGAGCACCTCGGAGGTCGGGGCCGCCTCCTGCCTCTCTTCCTGTCCACGGATTCACAGGATGTCCGCATGGCGGACACCCTGTCCGCCAGGACCGAACAGGGTAGGAATCCGGCGCTCCGCATGATGCGATGAGCACATGAGCATCACTCTCACGACCTGGTCCCTCGAACAGACGGCGCCGACCGATCTCCGCCCCTCCCGCACCCCGGAGGGCGACGGCCTCGCCATCACCCGCGCCGAGGTGCCCTCGGCCGAGTTCAGCCGCTTCCTCTACACGGCGGTCGGCGGCGACATCCGCTGGAACGACCGCCTGGGGCTCACGTACAAGGAGTGGCAGGCGATCGTCGAGAAGCCGGGCGCCGAGATCTGGGTCGCGTACGACCGCGGGACGCCGGCCGGGTACGTGGAGCTCGACCCGCAGGACGACGGTGTCGTCGAGATCGTCTACTTCGGTCTGATCGCCGCCTTCCGCGGGCGCGGCATCGGCGGACACCTGCTGACCGAGGGAGTGCGGCGCGCCTGGGACCTGGCGGACCGCTGGCCGGGGCGCGAGGAGACGAAGCGCGTGTGGCTGCACACCTGCTCGCTCGACGGCCCGCACGCGATGGCGAACTACGAGCGGCGCGGTTTCCGGCTCTACGACACCAAGGTGGAGGAAGTGGCCGAGTCGGAGAACCCGGGTCCGTGGCCGGGCGCTTACGCCTGATCCGTACGAAACACCACGAAGGGGCCCCCGACGGGGCCCCTTTCGCGTGACCCAGGACACAGCATCTCATCAAACGAGACAGGTACGTCCAAATGTTGGACAATGCTGGACTGGGTCCAAAGTCCCGTGACACGCTTCCGTCATGTCTGGAACTGGAACTGCCTTGGTGAGTCGGCGGCACGTCGACCTCGGCCGCATGTCCAGCGCCATCTGTCCGGCGCGCTGACAGCTTCAGCACCGCCGCGATCACTCTTCTGCCCGACCCTGCTGCGCACTGACGCGCCACCCTCTGACCTGCGCGCGAGTGTGCAGGTCAGAGCCGCCCTCTCGCAGTCCCGAAGGACGAAACGCCATGGCCGCCACCCCGGAAAACCCCACTCCCGCCGCCGCCCGCCGCAAGGCCGGGCGTCACCGTGGCGAGGGTCAGTGGGCCGTGGGGCACTTCACCCCGCTGAACGGCAATGAGCAGTTCAAGAAGGACGACGACGGTCTCAACGTACGGACACGTATTGAGACGGTCTACTCGAAGCGCGGTTTCGACTCCATCGACCCCAACGACCTGCGCGGGCGCATGCGCTGGTGGGGCCTCTACACCCAGCGCAAGCAGGGTCTCGACGGCACCAAGACGGGCGTCCTGGAGCCGGAGGAGCTGGACGACGAGTACTTCATGCTCCGCGTCCGCATCGACGGCGGCCGGCTGACGACCGAGCAGCTGCGCGTCATCGGCGAGATCTCCGAGGAGTTCGCCCGCGGCACCGCCGACATCACGGACCGGCAGAACGTCCAGTACCACTGGATCCGCATCGAGGACGTCCCGGAGATCTGGAACCGCCTGGAGGCGGTCGGCCTGTCGACCACCGAGGCCTGCGGTGACACCCCGCGCGTCGTCCTCGGCTCGCCGGTGGCCGGGATCGCCGAGGACGAGATCATCGACGGCACGCCCGCCATCGACGAGATCTACCGCCGGATCGTCGGCAACAAGGACTTCTCCAACCTGCCCCGCAAGTTCAAGTCCGCGATCTCCGGCTCGCCGCTGCTCGACGTGGCGCACGAGATCAACGACATCGCCTTCGTCGGCGTGAACCACCCGGAGCACGGGCCCGGCTTCGACCTCTGGGTCGGCGGCGGCCTGTCCACCAACCCCAAGCTCGGCGTCCGCCTCGGCGCCTGGGTCCCGCTCGACGAGGTCCCGGACGTCTACGAGGGCGTCATCTCGATCTTCCGCGACTACGGCTACCGCCGGCTGCGCAACCGCGCCCGCCTGAAGTTCCTCGTCGCCGACTGGGGCCCGGAGAAGTTCCGCAAGGTCCTGGAGGACGAGTACCTCAAGCGCGCGCTCGTCGACGGCCCCGCCCCGGAGCAGCCCTCGGGCCAGTGGCGCGACCACGTCGGCGTGCACCGCCAGAAGGACGGCCGGTTCTACGTCGGCTTCGCGCCGCGCGTCGGCCGCGTCGACGGCGCCACGCTGACGAAGATCGCCGAGATCGCCGAGGCACACGGCTCGGGCCGCGTCCGCACCACCGCCGAGCAGAAGATGCTCGTCCTCGACATCGAGGAGGCGCAGGTCGAGTCGCTCACCTCCGCCCTGGAGGCGATGGACCTGCGGGTCACCCCGTCGCCGTTCCGGCGCGGCACGATGGCCTGCACCGGCATCGAGTTCTGCAAGCTCGCGATCGTCGAGACGAAGGGCCGCGGCTCGTCGCTCATCGACGAACTGGAGCGGCGCATCCCGGAGTTCGACGAGCCGCTGACGATCAACATCAACGGCTGCCCGAACGCCTGCGCCCGCATCCAGGTCGCGGACATCGGCCTCAAGGGCCAGCTGGTCCTGGACGACGAGGGCAACCGCGTCGAGGGCTACCAGGTGCACCTGGGCGGCGCGCTCGGCCTCGAGGCCGGTTTCGGCCGCAAGGTCCGCGGCCTCAAGGTCACCGCGGCCGAGCTCCCCGACTACGTCGAGCGGGTCCTCAAGCGCTTCCAGGCGGAGCGCGAGGACGGCGAGCGCTTCGCCACCTGGACCGCCCGCGCCTCCGAGGAGGCCCTGTCGTGAGCGAGCGTGCGGCCCCGTTCTTCTGCCCCTACTGCGGGGACGAGGACCTCCGGCCCGGCGAACAGGGTCACGGCGCGTGGGAATGCGCCGCGTGCAGCCGAGCCTTCCAGTTGAAGTTCCTGGGGCTGCTCGCCCCGGGGACTTCCGGCAACACCACTGGAGGGGATCAGATATGACGACGACTCAGGTCAGTCAGGACGCGACCGCGGCCGACCTCAAGGCACTCGCCGAGCAGGCCGGCCGTGATCTGGAGGACGCCTCCGCCCTGGAGATCATCCGATGGGCCGTGGACACCTTCGGCGACCGCTTCTGCGTCACCTCCTCCATGGAGGACGCGGTCGTGGCCCACCTCGCCTCGCGGGTGCGGCCCGGCGTGGACGTCGTCTTCCTCGACACGGGCTACCACTTCGAGGAGACCATCGGCACCCGCGACGCCGTCGACGCCGTCATGGACGTCAACGTCATCACGCTGACCCCACGCCAGACCGTGGCCGAGCAGGACGCCGAGTACGGCCCCAGGCTGCACGACCGCGACCCCGACCTGTGCTGCGCGCTGCGCAAGGTCAAGCCGCTCGAGGACGGCCTGACCGCGTACGGCGCGTGGGCGACGGGCCTGCGCCGCGACGAGTCCCCGACCCGGGCGAACACCCCGGTCGTCGGCTGGGACGAGAAGCGCGGGAAGGTCAAGGTCTCCCCGATCGCCCGCTGGACCCAGGACGACGTGGACGCGTACGTCATGGAGCACGGCGTCCTCACCAACCCGCTCCTGATGGACGGTTACGCCTCCGTCGGCTGCGCGCCCTGCACCCGCCGCGTCCTGGAGGGCGAGGACGCCCGCGCCGGACGCTGGGCGGGGCGGGCCAAGACCGAATGCGGGCTGCACGGATGACGGACCATCACCCCTCCGGCCATCACCCCGCCGGCCGGCAGCCCGCCGACCGTCAGCCGACGGATCATCAGACATCTCAGGAGAATGACGTGACCGGTGCCACCATCTGGCTGACCGGCCTGCCGAGCGCCGGGAAGACCACCATCGCGTACGAGCTGGCCGGCCGCCTCCGCGAGGAGGGCCACCGCGTCGAGATCCTCGACGGCGACGAGATCCGCGAGTTCCTCTCGGCGGGCCTCGGCTTCAGCCGCGAGGACCGCCACACCAACGTGCAGCGCATCGGCTTCGTCGCCGAGCTGCTCGCCTCGCACGGCGTCAAGGTCCTGGTCCCCGTCATCGCCCCGTACGCCGACAGCCGCGAGGCGGTCCGCAAGCGGCACGCGGCCGAGGGCACCGCCTTCGTCGAGGTGCACGTGGCGACCCCGGTCGAGGTCTGCTCGGTCCGTGACGTCAAGGGCCTCTACGCCAAGCAGGCGGCCGGCGAGATCTCCGGCCTGACCGGCGTCGACGACCCGTACGAGGCCCCGGAGACGCCCGATCTGCGGATCGAGTCCCAGGACCAGACCGTGCAGGAGTCCGCGGCGCAGCTGCACGCGCTGCTCACCGAGAGGGGTCTGCTGTGACCACCGTTGCCCACGCCCACGACACCACGGACAGCCCGTTCGCGCTGTCGCACCTCGACTCCCTGGAGTCCGAGGCCGTCCACATCTTCCGTGAGGTGGCGGGCGAGTTCGAGCGGCCGGTGATCCTGTTCTCCGGCGGCAAGGACTCCATCGTCATGCTGCACCTGGCGCTGAAGGCCTTCGCCCCCGCGCCGGTCCCCTTCACGCTCCTCCACGTCGACACCGGGCACAACTTCCCCGAGGTCCTCGCCTACCGCGACCGCGTCGTGGCCGAGCACGGGCTGCGACTGCACGTCGCCTCCGTGCAGGAGTACATCGACGCCGGGAAGCTGCGCGAGCGTCCGGACGGGACCCGCAACCCGCTCCAGACCGTGCCGCTGACCGAGGCGATCCAGCAGCACCGCTTCGACGCCGTCTTCGGCGGCGGCCGCCGCGACGAGGAGAAGGCCCGCGCCAAGGAGCGCGTCTTCTCCCTGCGCGACGAGTTCTCGCAGTGGGACCCGCGCCGCCAGCGCCCCGAGCTGTGGCAGCTCTACAACGGCCGCCACGCGCCCGGCGAGCACGTCCGCGTCTTCCCGCTCTCCAACTGGACCGAGCTGGACGTCTGGCAGTACATCGCCCGCGAGGGCATCGAGCTGCCGGAGATCTACTTCGCCCACGAGCGCGAGGTCTTCGCCCGCAACGGCATGTGGCTGACCGCCGGCGAGTGGGGCGGCCCGAAGGAGACCGAGACGGTCGAGAAGCGGCTCATCCGCTACCGCACCGTCGGCGACATGTCCTGCACCGGCGCCGTCGACTCCGACGCGACCACGCTGGACGCCGTCATCGCCGAGATCGCCGCCTCCCGCCTCACCGAGCGGGGCGCCACCCGCGCCGACGACAAGATGTCCGAGGCCGCGATGGAAGACCGCAAGCGCGAAGGGTACTTCTAATGAGCACGTCCACCGAGCAGTTCGCCGACGTCTCGGCCACCACCCTGCTGCGTTTCGCCACCGCCGGCTCCGTCGACGACGGCAAGTCCACCCTGGTGGGCCGCCTGCTGCACGACTCCAAGTCGGTCCTCACCGACCAGCTGGAGGCCGTGGAGGCCGCGTCGCTCAAGCGCGGCCAGGAGGCGCCCGACCTGGCGCTGCTCACCGACGGCCTGCGGGCCGAGCGCGAGCAGGGCATCACGATCGACGTGGCGTACCGCTACTTCGCGACCGCCCGCCGCCGCTTCATCCTCGCCGACACCCCCGGGCACGTGCAGTACACCCGGAACATGGTCACCGGCGCCTCGACGGCCGAGCTGGCCGTGGTCCTCGTCGACGCCCGCAACGGCGTCGTCGAGCAGACCCGCCGGCACGCCGCCGTCGCCGCCCTGCTCCGCGTCCCGCACGTGGTCCTGGCCGTGAACAAGATGGACCTCGTCGACTACGCCGAGCCCGTCTTCGCCGCGATCGCCGAGGAGTTCACGACGTACGCCTCCGAGCTGGGCGTCCCGGAGATCACCGCGATCCCGATCTCGGCGCTCGCCGGCGACAACGTCGTGGAGCCGTCCGCGCACATGGACTGGTACGGCGGCCCGACCGTCCTGGAGCACCTGGAGACCGTCCCGGTCAGCCACGACCTGACGGCCTGCCACGCGCGGTTCCCCGTGCAGTACGTGATCCGCCCGCAGACCGCCGAGCACCCGGACTACCGGGGATACGCGGGCCAGATCGCGGCCGGCGCGTTCCGGGTCGGCGAGCAGGTCACCGTCCTGCCCTCGGGGAGGACGTCCACGATCAGCGGGATCGACGCGCTCGGCGAGTCCGTGGACATCGCCTGGGCCCCGCAGTCGGTGACGATCCGCCTCGCCGACGACATCGACATCTCCCGCGGCGACCTGATCGCCCCGGTGGGCGACGCCCCGGCGACCAGCCAGGACGTCGAGGCGACGGTCTGCCACGTGGCCGACCAGCCGCTCGCCGTCGGCCAGCGGGTGCTGCTCAAGCACACGACCCGCACGGTCAAGGCGATCGTCAAGGACATCCCGTCGCGGCTGACCCTGGACGACCTGTCCCAGCACCCGAACCCCGGGCAGCTCGTCGCCAACGACATCGGCCGGGTCGTCGTGCGCACCGCCGAGCCGCTCGCGCTCGACGCGTACGCGGACTCCCGCCGTACCGGTTCGTTCCTGCTGATCGACCCGGCGGACGGCACCACGCTCGCGGCCGGCATGGCGGGCGAGTCCTTCGCCACCGCCAAGGCCGTCACCGCGGACGACTCGACGGAAGAAGAAGGGTGGGACTTCTGAGATGAGCCGAAACATCTACGCCACCTTCGCGAAGGAGGGCGGCCGGGTGGGCTCCGGTGCCCTCGGCGCGGGCATGGGAGGTGTCGCGCGATGTGCGTGCTGACCTCGACGCACCGCGTGAGCGGTGCGAAACCGCACCACCCGCACCACCGGAGCCAGGGCATCCACCCGCTCCACCGCGAACGACATAGACGCAGACTTCGCTGAGAAGTCGAACCGAGGGGAAAACTTCCCGTGCCTGCCACGCCCCGTACCACCCTGCGCCGCTCCATCGCCGCCGCCGCAGCCCTCCCGCTGCTGATCGGCGCGCTCGCCTCGTGCGGCTACGGCTCCGAGGCCAAGAACGACGAGAACGCCGACGCGAAGAAGAACGTGGCCGCCGAGGGCGCCAAGAAGCTCTCCGCCGACACCGTACGGCTCGGGTACTTCCCCAACCTGACGCACGCCACCGCGCTGGTCGGCGACCAGGAAGGCATCATCCAGAAGGAGTTGGGCGGCACGAAGCTCGTGCCCACCACCTTCAACGCGGGCCCGTCCGAGATCGAGGCGCTGAACGCCGGCTCCATCGACATCGGCTTCATCGGCCCCTCGCCGTCCATCAACGGCTACGTGAAGACCAAGGGCAGCAACCTCCGCATCGTCGGCGGCGCCGCCTCCGGTGGCGTGAAGCTCGTGGTGAACCCGGCGAAGATCAAGACCGTGGACGACCTCAAGGGCAAGAAGATCGCCACCCCGCAGCTCGGCAACACGCAGGACGTGGCCTTCCTCAACTGGATCTCCGAGAAGGGCTGGAAGGTCGACGCCCAGAGCGGCAAGGGCGACGTCTCCGTGGTCCGCACGGACAACAAGGTCACCCCGAACGCGTACGCCTCCGGCGCGATCGACGGTGCCTGGGTGCCGGAGCCGACCGCGTCGAAGCTGGTCTCCGACGGGGCGAAGGTCCTCCTCGACGAGTCCGACCTGTGGCCGGACAAGAAGTTCGTCATCACCAACATCATCGTGTCGCAGAAGTTCCTGAAGGAGCACCCGGACGTCGTCGAGGCGTTCCTGCGCGGGTCGGTGAAGACCAACGAGTGGATCAACGCCAACCAGGACAAGGCGAAGGCCTCGGCCAACGCCAAGCTGAAGGACCTGTCGGGCAAGGCGCTCGGCGCCAAGGTGATCGACGCCGCCTGGCCGTCCATCCAGTTCACCAACGACCCGCTGGCGGCCACCCTCCAGGCCCAGGCCGATCACGCGGTGAAGGCCGGTCTCCTCAAGGAGCCCGAGCTCGGCGGCATCTACGACCTGAAGCCGCTGAACAAGGTCCTGAAGGCCGCGGGTCAGCCCGAGGTCTCCGACGCCGGTCTCGGCGCGAAGTAACCCGTCCGCAGCTCAACCCAGGAGGTGACGACCATGGCCACGACCACGACGCTCGCCAAGGCCGAGGACCGCGCCGAGGCACCCGGTCACGCCGCGCGTATCGCGCACGTCTCGAAGTCCTTCGGCGGGCCCTCCGGCGGGCAGCTCGTCCTCGACGACATCAGCCTCGATGTCGCCCCGGGCGAGTTCGTCACCCTCCTGGGCGCCTCCGGCTGCGGCAAGTCCACCCTGCTCAACCTGGTCGCCGGACTCGACCGGCCGTCCGCGGGGTCCATCGAGACCCCCGGCGGCCGGCCGGCCCTGATGTTCCAGGAGCACGCCCTCTTCCCGTGGCTCACCGCGGGCAAGAACATCGAACTCGCCCTGCGGCTGCGCGGGGTGCCCAAGGCCGAGCGCCGTGAGGAGGCCGAGCGGCTGCTCGACCTCGTCCGGCTCGGCGGCTCGTACGGCAAGCGGGTCCACGAGCTGTCCGGCGGCATGCGCCAGCGGGTCGCCCTGGCCCGCGCGCTCGCCCAGGACAGCGACCTGCTCCTGATGGACGAGCCGTTCGCCGCGCTCGACGCCATCACCCGGGACGTCCTCCACGACGAGCTGACCCGGATCTGGCGGGAGACGAAGCTGTCGGTGCTCTTCGTCACCCACAACGTCCGCGAGGCCGTACGGCTCGCCGAGCGCGTCGTCCTCCTGTCGTCCCGGCCGGGCCGGATCGCCCACGAGTGGACGATCGACATCCCGCAGCCGCGCCGCATCGAGGACGCGGACGTCGCGGAACTGTCCCTTGAGATCACCGAGCACCTCCGTGGGGAGATCCGCCGCCATGGCCAGCACTGAAACCGCCCCCAAGACCGACGACCTCGCCGGTCTCGAAGCCGGCCTGGACGCGCTCGACAGCGTCCAGGTCTCCCGGACCCCGGTCCGCGAGGTCCTGGTCAAGAAGGTCCTTCCGCCCTTCGTCGCCGTCGCGCTCGTCCTGGTCGTCTGGCAGCTCCTCGTCACCTTCGAGGTGACGGAGTCGTACAAGCTCCCCGCCCCGTCCGAGGTGTGGGACAGCCTGGCCACCATGTGGAAGGAGGGGACGCTCTTCAGCGTCCTGTGGACCAGCGTGTCCCGGGCCCTGTACGGATTCGTCCTCGCCCTCGCCATCGGCACGCCGCTCGGACTGCTCGTCTCCCGCGTGAGGTTCGTGCGGGCGGCGATCGGACCGATCCTCGCGGGTCTCCAGTCGCTCCCCTCGGTCGCCTGGGTGGCGCCCGCCGTGCTGTGGCTGGGCCTCAACGACAGCATGATGTACGCGGTGATCCTGCTCGGCGCCGTCCCGTCGATCGCCAACGGCCTCGTCGCCGGCGTCGACCAGGTCCCGCCGCTCTACCTGCGCGCGGGCCAGACGCTCGGCGCGACGGGCCTCAAGGGCGCCTGGTACATCGTGATGCCGGCCGCGCTCCCCGGCTACCTGGCCGGTCTCAAGCAGGGCTGGGCGTTCTCGTGGCGCTCGCTGATGGCCGCCGAGATCATCGCCTCCTCCCCCGACCTGGGCCTCGGCCTCGGCCAGCTCCTGGAGAACGGCCGCAACAACATCGACATGGCCGGCATCTTCCTGGCGATCATCCTGATCCTGATCGTCGGCATCGCGATCGACCTGCTCATCTTCAGCCCGCTGGAGCGCGCGGTGCTCCGCCGCCGCGGCCTGCTCGTGAAGTGAAGAAGGGCTGAACCGAAGCCATGAACCGTCCCGTCCTCCTCGTGATCGCCCACGGCAGCCGCGACCCGCGGCACGCGGCGACCGTCCAGGCGCTCGTGCGCCGGGCCGGCGCGCTGCGGCCGGGGCTGCGCGTGGAGACGGCGTTCCTGGACTTCAACCTGCCGACCGTGCCCGGTGTCCTCGACCGCCTCGCGGCGGACGGGGTACGGGAGGTCGTCGCCCTCCCCCTCCTCCTCACCCGTGCCTTCCACGCGAAGGCCGACATCCCCGCCGCCCTGCGCCAGGCACCGCCTTCCCTGGGCATCCGCCAGGCGGAGGTCCTCGGCCCGTCGCCGCTGCTCGTCGCGGCGGTGGAACGGCGGCTGTACGAGGCCGGGCTCGCGCCCGGCGACAAGAGCGCGACCGGGGTCGTCCTGGCCTCGGCGGGCTCCACAGACCCGGAGGCGATCGCGGTGATCGCAGAAACGGCGCGGGAGCTGCGGCGCACCGGTTGGTGCTCCGTGCGGCCCGCGTTCGCCTCCGCCGCCCTTCCCCGTACGGAGGACGTCGTCCGCGTCCTGCGCGCGGAGCCGGGCGTCCGCCGCGTGGCGGTCGCCCCGTACGTCATCGCCCCCGGCCGCCTCCCGGACCGCATCGCGGCGGGCGCGGCGGAGGCGGACGTCCTGGCCGGCGTCCTCGGGCCGTCCCCCGAACTGGCGGCGCTCCTCGTGGAGCGGTACGACGACGCCCGCGCGGCACGCCGGCCGGCCGCCCGCACCGCCTGAGCGGCCTGAACCGCCTGAGCCGCCTGAGCCGCCTGAGCCGCCTGAGCCGCCGCGCCCGGTGCGACGTAGATCACGCCCCAACCGTGCACCCCCGCAGGCCTCTTGGACGTCTTGTGAGCGCGGGCCCGATGTGGACCCGAGCGCACTGACGTCTACCAAGGGCAGGACACGTTGCAGACTTCGACACTCCGCGTGCGCGGTGCCGTGACCGTCTCGTTCACGATCTCGGCCGTGCTGGCCGGAGGGCTGTTCGCCGGCCAGGCACACGCCGCGCCCGCCGTCCCGTCGATCACCGCCCCCGGTGGCTTCGTCATGAACAACGGGACGGGCGCCACGCTGTACGGGAAGGCCGCGGACACCCGTCGCGCGACCGGTTCCACCACGAAGATCATGACCGCGAAGGTCGTGCTGGCCACGCCGGGTCTGAACCTCGACACCAAGGTCACCGTCAACAAGGCGTACAGCGACTACATCGTCGCCAAGAACGCCTCGTCGGCCCGGCTCATCGTCGGCGACAAGGTGACCGTCCGTCAGCTCCTCTACGGCCTGATGCTGCCCTCGGGATGCGACGCGGCCTACGCGCTCGCCGACAAGTTCGGCACCGGCACCACGCGGGCGGCCCGGGTCAAGTCGTTCATCGGGAAGATGAACGCGGAGGCCCGGAGGCTCGGCCTGCGGAACACGCACTTCGACTCGTTCGACGGCATAAGCAACGGCAGCAACTACTCCACTCCGCGCGACCTGACGAAGATCGCGAGCAGTGCGATGAAGAACAGCACGTTCCGCACCGTCGTCAAGACGAAGTCCACGACGCAGAAGGTGACCACCAAGTCCGGCGGCTACCGCTACATGTCGTGGACCAACACGAACAAGCTGCTGAGCACCTACAGCGGGGCGATCGGCGTGAAGACCGGTTCGGGTTCGCAGGCCAAGTACTGCCTCGTCTTCGCGGCGACCCGCAACGGCAAGACGGTCATCGGCACGGTGCTCGCCGCCCCGTCCGAGGCGAACCGCGCGACCGACGTCAAGAAGCTCCTCGACTACGGCTTCGCCCGCTAGCGGGGGACCTCGGCCGTGGCGCCCTGAGCGCCCTGCCATGACCGGCCTGGACCTCAGCTGAAGTCCAGGCCGCCCGTCCGGGTCCGCTTCAGTTCGAAGAAGTCGGGGTGGGCGGCGAGGACGCGGAAGCCGTCGAAGAGTTCGGCCGCCTGTTCTCCGCGCGGGATCGCGCGGAGAACCGGGCCGAACCAGGTCGTGCCGTCGACGCGGATCGTGGGGGTGCCGACGTAGCCGTCGGCCTCGGGGTCCCTCCCCTCGTCGTGGCGGCGGCGGACGGCCTCGTCGTACGCGGGGTCGTGGGCGGCGGCGGCGAGTTCGGGCGGGAGGCCGAGCTCGGTGAGGGACTCGGCGACGACGGCGTCGAAGTCCTTCTGCTTCTTCTCGTGGATGCGGGTGCCGTACGCGGTGTAGAGCGGGCGCAGGACGTCCTCGCCGTGCTGCTCGGCGGCGGCCGCGGCAACGCGTACGGGGCCGAGGGATGCGTCGACGAGTGCGCGGTACCAGGCGGGGAGTTCGTTGCCCTCGTTGTGGACGTACAGGCTCATGACCTTGAAGCGGAGGTCGATCGGCCGGTGGCGTTCGACCTCCAGGATCCAGCGGGAGGTGATCCAGGCGAAGGGGCAGGCGGGGTCGAAGAAGAACTCGACGGTCGTGCGGGGCCGGGCGGGCTGGGCGCTGGTCGTCATGGGACGAATCTAGGCGGCATGCGGCCCGCTTCCCTGGGCCATTGCGCGGCCGGTCGCGTGGGCCACTTCGCCGCCGTCAGCTCTCCTCGGTCATCTCGACCAGCTTGAGCACCGTGTTCCAGTTCCTGCCGGTGGCGACCAGGCCCTTGGTGACGGCCGGGCGGGCGATGGCGTCGCCCAGCCGGGAGCGGCCGAGGCCGTCGGGGACGTACAGGTAGAGCACGCGGTCGCCGAGGGCGAAGTCCTCGGGAAGGAAGGCCTCGCGGTCGAGCGCGGCGAAGCGGTCGGGGGTGACGGGGGCGGAGCAGTAGACCGCGTGGAGCTGCTTGCCCTCCAGCTCGGCCGCCGGGAAGGGGCAGGCGTCGGCGACGGCCCTGAGGTAGGCGGCGTCGCGGACGAGGCAGTCGACGCGGAAGCCGAAGCGCTCCTCGACGGCGTCTTCGAGCTCCGTGGTGAGCTCGTCCTCGGAGGCGTCGGTCCTGTCCGTCGTGAAGACCGCGTTGCCGCTCTGGAGGTACGTGCGGACGTTCCGGTGACCGAGGCCTTCGAGGAGGGAACGGAGCTCCGCCATGGGGACCTTGCGGTGTCCGCTCACGTTGATGCCGCGGAGCAGGGCCGCGTATGTCGTCGCCATGGGGCCACTGTAGGTCGGCCACCGCGCCTCGTGGGGGGCGGCGCGGTGGCCTCAGGTCGAACCTTCCCGGATGAAGGGGATCCGAGAGAAGACCCTCCACTTATCTGTGATTTATTCAACAAGGTTGCGTAAGGGCGGAAAGATCTTGGCCGGCGCGGATGGGAGACTCTGACCCGTACGCACACGGCAAGAGGGAGAGGTCGATGGACGAGGCGCGGGCACGGGAGGTCCTGGCCGCCGCGGGACTGGCGGTCGCGGAGGCGCGGCTGCTCGCCCTCGGGGAGAACGCGGTCTTCGCCGTGGGCGACCTGGTGGTGAAGGTCGGCCGTGACGCCGAGCTGTTCGGGCGGGCCGAGCGGGAGCTCGGGCTCTCCTCCTGGCTCGCCGAGGCGGGCGTCCCGGCGCCCCGTGCCGCCGAGGAGAAGCCGCGGCTCGTCGACGGCCACCCGGTCACCTTCTGGCACCGGCTGCCGGACGCGGTCCGCCCGGCGGAGCCCCGCGACCTGGCCCCGCTCCTGAAGGCCGTGCACGCCCTGCCGGAGCCGACGGGCGTCACGCTCCCCCGCCGGGAGCTGCTCGGCGGCGTCGAGCGGTGGCTGCGGCTCGCCGGCGAGGCGATCGACCCGGCGGACGCGGCCTTCCTCCGGGAGCGGCGCGACGCCTTCGCCCCGGCCGCCGCCGCCCTCACCCCGCACCTGACGCCGGGTCCGGTGCACGGTGACGCCCTTCCCCGCAACGTCCTGGTCGGTCCGGACGGTCCGGTCCTGATGGACCTGGAGACCTTCTCCTCCGACCTGCGCGAGCACGACCTGGTCGTCCTGGCCCTCTCCCGCGACCGGTACGGCCTCGACCCGGCCGCCTACGACGCCTTCACGGAGGCGTACGGCTGGGACGTGCGCGCGTGGGAGGGGTGCGCGGTGCTGCGCGGCGCGCGGGAGACCGCGAGCTGCGCGTGGGTGGCCCAGCACGCGCCGACGAACCCGAAGGCCCTGGCCGAGTTCGAGCGCCGGGTGGCGTCCCTGAGGGACGGCGACCCCGAGGTCCGCTGGTACCCGTTCTAGGGAAGGCCTGCCGGGGAAGGCCTGCCGGGGAACCCCGTCAGGGAAGGCCTGCCCGGGAAGGCCTGCTGGGTCGGCCCTACGCCGTCAGGACCGCCGGCCGCACGGGCCAGGTGGACTCGATCACCGCGTCCGCCTCGCCCTTGCGCCGCAGGAAGGCCTGGAAGTCCTCGGCCCACACGCGGTACCAGCCGATCTGCCGCTCGTGCAGCTCGGCCGGGTCGAGCTCGGCGACCTGCTCGTGGCGCCGGGCTATCGCGACGGCGACCCGGACGGCGGCGAGCGCGTCGGCCGCCGCCTGGTGGGCCGCTTCGAGCACGACCCCGTACTCCCCGCAGACCGCTTCGAGGGTCCGCTTGCCGCGCCGGTAGCGGTCGACGGCCCGGTCGATCGTGTACGGGTCGACGACCGGCCCGATCTCGACGCCCCCCAGCCGCTCGCTCAGCGAGGGCAGTCCGTGGCGGCGCAGCTCGGCGGAGAGGAGCGTGAGGTCGAAGGAGGCGTTGTACGCGACGACGGGCACGCCGTCCTCCCAGTACGCGGCCAGGACCTCGGCGATCTCCTCGGCGACCTCCCGCACGGGGCGGCCCTCGGCCGCGGCGCGCTCGGTGGTGATGCCGTGGATCGCGGAGGCCTGCTCCGGGATGTGGATGCCCGGGTCGGCGAGCCAGTCCCGCCGCCGCACGATCTCTCCCCCGCCGTCGACCTCGATGACGGAGGCCGTGACGATACGGGCCTCCAGCGGGTCGGTGCCGGTCGTCTCCAGGTCGAAGCCGACCAGCGTGTCGCCGTGCCAAGCCATCGAATCCTCCTTACGTGATCTCCCCCGTGGTGCTGACCACCCTCGCACGGGCCACTGACAACGCCCTCCGGGAGGTGCCCGCCACCGTCAGGAGACGGGTCGGGAGTCGAGCCAGACCGACTCGAACTCCTCCCGATACGTAGCGAAAAGTCCGCTTTGTACGTGCCCGGCCCGCTGGTCGGGGCGCACCACGTTCCGCCCACCGCCCCGCAGGACGAAGACCGGCGCCTCCATCCCGCGCGCCTTGCGCAGGTAGGACTGGACGACGCCCACCCCGTCGGGCCCGTCGCCGTCCACGAGGTACGCGGTGAAGCGGGGCGTCTCGTCGAAGACGTGGATCTGGAAGGCGCCCGGGTCCCGCAGCTTCGAGCGGACCCGCCGCATGTGGAGGATGTTCATCTCGACGGAGCGGCTGAGCTCGCCCTTCTTGAGGCCGAGTTCCCGCTCGCGCCGCTTCACGGCGCTGCTCGCCGGATTGAGGAAGAGGAGCCGGGTCCGGCAGCCGGACTCCGCGAGGTGGACCATGCGGCGGCCGGAGAAGTTCTGCACGAGCAGGTTGAGACCTATGCCCGTGGCGTCGAGCCGCCTGGCCCCGCCGAAGAGGTCCTCGGCCGGCAGCTGCCGCTGGAGCCGCACGCGGTCGGAGTGGACGGAGACCACGTCCGCGTACCGGTCGCCGACGAGGTCCTCGACCGCGTCCACCGGCAGCCGGTCGGCGGACGGCACCCCGGCGCCGCTGCCCAGGATCTCCAGGAGCCGCGCCGAGGCCCGCTCGGCCTGGGCGAGCACGGTCGGCGAGAGCGCCCGGTTGCGGGAGACCACGTTGCGCGTGACCTCCAGCTCGTCGAGCGCGAGCTCGACGTCGCGCCGGTCGTCGAAGTACGGCTCGAAGCAGGGCCAGTGCTGCACCATGAGCTCCCTCAGCTGCGGGAGCGTGAGGAAGCTCAGGGTGTTGTCGTCGGCGGGGTCCAGGAGATAGCCCTTGCGGCGCGAGACCTCGCGCACCGCGACGGCCCGCTGCACCCACTCCTGGCCCGCGGGACCGGCCGCGGCCACGACCCACTCCTCGCCGTGCACCGGTTCGTACACGGGCCGCAGGACGGCCGCGACCACGGCCCGCAGGCGCTGTTCGACCAGGTTCAGCCAGATGTAGGCCCGCCCGGCACGCTGGGCGCGGGTGCGCACCTCGCTCCACGCCTCGGCGCCCCAGTCGAGCTCGGCGCCGATCTCCACCGGCCGCGCGACGGAGACCGTCCCGGGCCGGGCCCCGGCGGGGTCGACCGGCGCCCCGCCGTCGTGGCCCTCGTCACCAGGGGGCAGCTCCCGACCTCCCGAGCTCACCCGCGCACCGCCTTCTGCCCGTACCACTGTTCACAAAGATCAACGAAGGGTACTCCGCGAGCGCGGGCGGTGCAGCAGGATCGCTCGGCCGCTTGCTCAACTGCCCAGATCGGGCTGCCCGTTCTGGGAGGCGAGATCGGCCGGAGTGAGGGGATTCATAGCGGTTACGTCCCTGGGCGCGAGCTGGAAGCCCTGCCAGTGGACGGGCATCGGCTGCTGGTCCTCGTCCCGGGCGATGTGGTGGAACCCGATGTTGACCCAGACGGTCGGCTTCGTCAGGGTCTCGCCGTTGACCCACTTGTCCACGCTGTCACCGGCGTTGGCGGGGCAGCCGCCGATGTTGTTGCTCGCGTACTGCTCGCAGGCGCGCGCCTGGGTGACGTACACGTCGTGCTTGGTGAAGCCGCGGCCCGCGTGGGTGTCGGTGTGGCCGCGCACGATCTCGTACGAGCGGGCGTGGCCGTCGGCGTTCTTGCCGGTGCCGCTGACCACCCGCCACCAGCGCATGTTCCGGGCGTCCCCGGCGAGTTCCTTGGTGACGACGGTCCGCTTGGTCTTCACGGTCGGGCCGCCGCCGCCGGCCGGGGGCGGGCTGACGGTGGAGTCGTACTGCTCGACGCGGTCCTTGCCGCCGTCGAGGCCGAAGTCCAGCTTCCAGAAGACGTTGTGGGCGTGGCTGGTGGCGTAGGAGCGGGCGCCCTTGCCGATGGGCCAGCCGCGGCCGTCGGTGGCGTTGTAGTCGGCGGGCGAAAGGCTGCCGGTGGCGCCGACGTTGGCGCCGATGGTGCCGTCGGAGGAGAAGCGCCACTCGGAGATGTACTCGTACCAGCCGACCTTGTTCACGGTGTAGACGAGGAGGTCCTTGGCCTGGGCCTGGTAGACGCCGCTGCCGGTGTCGGCGGCCATGCGGTAGGCGTGGCCGCGGGCCCTCGTCGTGGTGCACAGGCCCTTGACCTGGCCGACCTCGGGCACCTTGACGGTGGTGACGGTGCCGCCGGGGCACTCGGTGGCCTTGAGGTTCTGGAGCCCCCAGCCGAAGCCGGCGCCGGTGAGGTCGTCGTACTCGGCGCCGCCGTCGTCGTACGGCACGTGGATCTGGGCGAGGCGGGCGCTGGTGAGCACCTTGACGCGGGCGCCGCCGGGCGGCTTGTAGGTGACGCTGTCGAGGGTCAGCCCGGCGTCGGTGTTGTACCGCCAGCACATGTCCCAGACGGCACCGCCGTCGAGCGTCTTCGTGATGCGGTACGCGGCGGAGCAGGCGACCGGGGCGGGCTGCGGGGCCGCGGCGGCCGCGGGCGCGGCGGCGAGCGCGGCGGACCCGCGCGGTGCGGCGGTGGGTGCGGCGGTGGCGGGTCCGGCCGCCGCGGCGGTGGCGCCGAGCAGGGTGGCGGCGGACAGGGCGGCGAAGCCCCTGCGCCGGGTGAGCTGGGTGAACACGGGAAGATACCCCCTACGTGCGGTGATGGTGGGCGGGACGCGTCAGGGACGCGCGGCGGTGGTCAGCCGACGCGGGTGACGGTCCTCGCGGAGAGGTCGACGATCAGGTTCCGGGTGTCGATCCAGGAACCGTTGAGGACCTTGGTGACGAGCCGGACACAGCGGTGCTCGCCGCAGCGGGCGAGCTCGGCCGGGACCTTCGCCTCGCGGTAGGGGCGGTAGGCGTCACCGTTGAACCACAGCTGGTCGGTGCTGGTCAGCGGCTTGCCCGTGGCGTCCTTGTAGTCCTCCTTGACGCCCTTGCCGAGCGGGCTCGCGAGGATGAGCTCCAGGGCCTCGCGCAGCTCGTCGGGGTGGGCGGAGGGCTGGACCCCGCGCACGGCGGCGGACTTCTCGACCTTCCCGGTGTCGAGGTTGACGGTGCGGGTGACGAGCTCGTCGCGCGCGTAGTCGTAGAAGCGGACCTCTGCGCGGCGCGTCGGGTCGCCGGGCCGCGGGTCGGCGAGCCCGGTGGCCAGGTGCTGCGGGCCCCGGCCTCCCTCGACGTTCTCCTGGGCGGCGGAGGCCGGCGGGGTCAGCGCCAGCTGCTCGGCCCGGGTGAGCTCGTCGTCGGTGAGCGGGTCGGAGCCGTGCCCCTTCCTCCCCTCGGCGGGCGCGGGGGCCATGGTGGCGGGCGGCGGGGCGGAGACGGCGGTCTGCGGGTCCGCCCCTCCCTGCCCGGCGGCGCCCTCTCCCCGGACGGTCCCGCCGGTGGCGGCACCGGCCGTTCCCCCGGCCGTCGCCCCGCCCGTTCCCCCGGCGGTCCCCGCGGCCGTTCCCCCGGCCGCCGTCGCTCCGGCGGTTCCCGCCGTCCCGTTCCCGGCGGGGCCGGCCGCCCCGCTGGCCCCCGCCGTGCCCGGCAGGGTGATCGCGACCGCGACGGCGGTCCCGGTCACCGCCATGGCCGCTCCGGCCACCACCTTCCCCAGGTGGCGTCGCACTATTTCGTACACACTTCCCCCTCTATCCCCCGCTTGGCCTTCGGTCACCCGGTAGGACGGGGGGAATTCCTAGGAGGTTGCCCTTCTTTCGGGCAGGATCTGGCCAAAGAGCACCCCATAAACCCGGACAGAAGAGGGAGAACCACACCCATGCAGGTCTGGCCGGGACAGGCGTACCCCCTGGGCGCCACCTACGACGGAGCGGGCACCAACTTCGCGGTCTTCTCGGAGGCCGCCGACAGGATCGAGCTCTGCCTCCTGAACGACGACGGGACCGAGACCTCCGTCGAGCTGCGCGAGACCGACGCCTTCGTCCGGCACGCGTACCTGCCGGGCGTGATGCCGGGTCGGCGGTACGGGTTCCGGGTCCACGGCCCGTACGCCCCCGAGCGCGGGCTGCGCTGCAACGCGGCGAAGCTGCTCCTCGACCCGTACGCGCGGGCCGTGTCGGGGCGGGTGGAGTGGGGCGAGGCGGTGTACGGGTACCCCTTCGGGCGCCCGGACGCGCGCAACGACCTCGACTCGGCCCCGCACACGATGAGCTCGGTCGTCGTCAACCCGTACTTCGACTGGGGCGACGACCGGCGCCCCCGGACCGAGTACCACCACACCGTGATCTACGAGGCCCACGTGAAGGGCCTGACCATGCTCCACCCGGACCTCCCGGAGGAGCTGCGCGGCACGTACGCGGGGCTCGCGCACCCGGCGGTCATCGGGCACCTGAAGGAACTCGGCGTCACGGCCCTGGAGCTGATGCCGATCCACCAGTTCGTCCACGACCACCGGCTGGCCGACGCGGGGCTCTCCAACTACTGGGGCTACAACACGATCGGCTTCTTCGCCCCGCACAACGCCTACGCGTCCTGGGGCGACCGGGGCCAGCAGGTCCTGGAGTTCAAGTCGGCGGTACGGGCGCTGCACCAGGCGGGCATCGAGGTCATCCTCGACGTGGTCTACAACCACACCGCCGAGGGCAACCACCTGGGCCCGACGCTGTCGTTCCGGGGCCTGGACAACCCCTCGTACTACCGGCTCGGGAACGACCCCCGGTACTACACGGACACGACGGGCACCGGGAACTCGCTGCTCATGCGGTCCCCGCACGTCCTGCAGATGATCATGGACAGCCTGCGGTACTGGGTCACCGAGATGCACGTGGACGGCTTCCGCTTCGACCTCGCGGCCACCCTGGCCCGCCAGTTCCACGAGGTCGACCGGCTCTCCTCGTTCTTCGACCTCGTCCAGCAGGACCCGGTGGTGAGCCAGGTGAAGCTGATCGCCGAGCCGTGGGACGTCGGCGAGGGCGGCTACCAGGTGGGCAACTTCCCGCCCCTGTGGACCGAGTGGAACGGCAAGTACCGCGACTGCGTGCGGGACCTGTGGCGCGGCGAGCCGCGTACGCTCGCCGAGTTCGCCTCCCGGCTGACCGGCTCGTCCGACCTCTACCAGGACGACGGCCGGCG
Source organism: Streptomyces sp. NPDC020807 (assembly GCF_040641575.1). Classification (NCBI taxonomy): domain Bacteria; kingdom Bacillati; phylum Actinomycetota; class Actinomycetes; order Kitasatosporales; family Streptomycetaceae; genus Streptomyces; species Streptomyces sp. NPDC020807. The sequence continues at coordinate 61,119 of NZ_JBFADU010000025.1, read as the reverse complement.
CCCGCTCGCCTCGGTCAACTTCGTCACCTGCCACGACGGTTTCACGCTGCGCGACCTGGTCTCGTACAACGAGAAGCGCAACGAGGCCAACGGGGAGGGCAACCGGGACGGCGAGAGCCACAACCGGTCCTGGAACTGCGGTGTCGAGGGGGACACGGAGGACGTCGGGATCACCGAGCTCCGCGCCCGCCAGATGCGCAACTTCCTCGCCACGCTGATGCTCTCGCAGGGCGTGCCGATGCTCAGCCACGGCGACGAGTTCGGCCGCACGCAGGGCGGCAACAACAACGCGTACTGCCAGGACAACGAGGTCTCCTGGGTGCGCTGGCCGAAGGAGAGCAGCGAGGCGGAGGCCACGCTCCTGCGGTTCACGCGGGAGATGGTCCGGCTGCGCCGGGAGCATCCCGTCTTCCGGCGCCGCCGCTTCTTCCACGGCCGCCCGGTGGAGGGCACGCACGACGAGCTCACCGACATCGCCTGGTTCACGCCCGAGGGCGAGGAGATGACCTCCCGCGACTGGCAGGCCGCGCACGCCCAGGCGTTGACCGTCTTCCTCAACGGCAACGCGATCTCCGAACCGGGCACGCAGGGCGAGCGGATCGCCGACGACTCCTTCCTCCTGATGTTCAACGCCTCTTCGCGGGAGCTGGAGTTCGTCGTCCCCGACAGCCACGGGCCGCTGTGGCACATGGTGGTGGACACCTCGGACCCGGAGGGAATGCCACCGAGGGAGGGGCCCGAGCTGACGGGCGGCGAGCGGGTGGCGCTCGCGCCGCTCAGCCTGACCGTCCTGCGGAGGCCGGCCTGAGCTCCCGCACGTGACGGGTCGTGCCGGCCGTCCACGACAGCACCGCGCAGGCCACCGCCGCCCCCACCGCCACCGCGAAGGCGGCGGGGGCGCCGTGGCTCTCGGCGAGCCGCCCCGACACGGCGAGCGCGAGGGCCTGGCCGCCGACGATCCCGCTGGTCAGGAAGGCCATCGACTCGGCGAGCCGGGAGGCGGGGACGGACCGCTCGGTGAGGCCGAAGACCGTGATCAGGTGCGGGGCGTACGCGGCGCCCAGGACGACCACGACCGCGTACAGCGCGCCGAGCGAGCCGACGAAGGGCAGCGGGAGGGAGAGGACGACGAGTCCGGCGGTCGCGGCGCGCCAGCGGGTGGTGAGGCCGATCCGGGCGGGCACGGCGGCGAGGGAGAGGCCGACGGCGGCGCTCGTCACGCCCATCGCCGCGTAGACGAGCCCCGCGTGCGCGGGCGCGCCGAGCTCCTCGGTGAGCGCCGTGATCCCCGCCTGCGAGGCACCGAACATGGCCCCCTGGAGGACCATCGTGCCGCGCAGCGCGTACGCGGAGCGCGGCAGCCGCCCCCGGTCGGCCGCGTCCGTCCGGGTGGACGCGGGGGCCGTCGTGCCGGCCGTGGGATGGAGGGCGAATGCGGTGCCGCAGACGGCGAGGAGGACGGCGGCGGAGAGGAGCGCGGCGGCCGGGTGGGCGAGGGCGGCGGCGAGTCCGACGAGGGCGGGGCCGAGGACGAAGGAGACCTCGTCGAGGGTGCCCTCGAAGGAGAGGACGGCGGAGACGGCACCGTCGTCGGCGCCCGCGCGGGAGCGGCGGACGAGGGCGACCGAACGGGTCCGGGCGAGGGGGCCTATCTGGGGGACGGTGGCCCCGGCGAGCGCGCCGAGCGCCATCAGGAGGCCCAGGCCCGCGCGGTCCAGCGCGGCGATGACCAGGGCGGTCACGGCGACCGCGTTGGCGAGGGACGCGACGAGGACGACCCCGCGCTGGCCGTGCCGGTCGGCGAGCCGGCCGATGACCGGCCCCGCGACGGTCTGCCCGGCGGCGAGCGCGCCGCCCGCCAGCCCGGCGGTGGCGAGCGAACCGCTCGTCTCGGCGACCAGGAGCAGGCTGCCGAGCTGGCACATGGCGGTCGGGAGGCGGCCGAGGAAGGAGACGAGGGGCAGGACGGGCCCGAGGAAGGAGAGCGTGTCGCGGTAGGTGTCGCGGTAGGTCCGAAGCAGGCGGGGCATCGCGCGACCGTAACGCGATGCACACGAACGGGTGCATGGGGCGATGACACAGAAGCGCTCCGGCCGGGTACGTACGTTCGCATGACGCCCAACACGCCCGTCCCGCCCCTCGCGACGTACCGCCTCCAGCTCCAGCCCGACTTCCCCTTCGCCGCCGCCGAGCGGGCCGTGCCGTACCTCGCGGGGCTCGGCGTCTCCCACCTCCACCTCTCCCCCGTCCTCACCGCCGTGCCCGGCTCGACCCACGGGTACGACGTGACCGACCACCGTTCCGTACGGGCGGAGCTCGGCGGCGAGGAGGGGCTGCGGGCCCTCGCGGCGACCGCGCGGGCGCACGGCCTGGGGATCGTCCTCGACCTGGTCCCCAACCACATGGCGGCCTCGCCCCGGCACAACCACGCGCTGCGGGCCGTGCTGCGGGACGGTCCGTCGTCGCCGTACGCGCGCTGGTTCGACATCGACTGGCGGGCGGGGGACGGGAGGGTGCTGCTGCCGGTGCTGCCGGGCCGGCTTCCGGAGGTACGGGACCGGCTGCGGGTCGCGGACGGGGTGCTGCGCCTCGACGGGCAGGAGTTCCCGCTGCGCCCCGGCACGGAGGGCCTGCCGCCGGACGAGCTCCTCGACGCGCAGTGGTACCGCCTGGCCTGGTGGCGGCTGGCCCGGACGGATCTCAACTACCGCCGTTTCTTCACCATTTCGGAGCTGATCGGGGTGCGGGTGGAGGACCCGGAGGTCTTCGACGCGACCCACGCGAAGGTGGTGGAGCTGGTGCGGGACGGGGTCGTGCAGGGCCTGCGCATCGACCACCCGGACGGACTGGTGGACCCCCAGGGCTACTTGGAGCGCCTGAGGGAGGCGACGGGCGGCCGGTGCTGGACGGTCGTGGAGAAGATCCTCACCGGTGACGAGACCCTCCCTTCCTCCTGGCCGGTGGCGGGGACGACGGGGTACGACGCGCTGCGGCACGTGGACGGGGTCTTCACGGACGGCGAGGGCGCGGCCGAACTCGCCGACCTCTACCGCGCGTTCACGCGCGCGGCGGCCGACCGGGGCGGACGGTGGGAGGCAACGGAGCGGCGGGCGGCGTACGAGGTGGTACGGCACGACCTCGCCGCCGAGACGGCGGCGCTGACCCGGATCGCGGAGCGGATCTGCGCGGCGGACCCGGCCCTGCGGGACCACGCGCCGTGGGCGCTGCGCACGGCGATCGGCGAACTCCTCGTCCGGGTCCCGGTCTACCGGACGTACCGGACGGGCGGGGAGGCGGTGCTGACGGCGGAGGCGGCGCGGGAGGCGAAGGCGGCGTTCGCGGTGGAGGAGGAGGCGGAGGCCGTGGACACGGTACGGGGCCTGGCCCTGGGCCTGCTGGGCTCGGGCCCGGACCACGAGGCGTTCCGGGCGAGGTTCGCCCAGACGTCCTCGGCCCTCCGCGCGAAGTCGGTGGAGGACACCGCCTTCTACCGCTACGCGCCCCTCCTCTCGGCGAACGAGGTGGGCGGGGACGCGGGCCGCCCGGCGGTGCCGGTGGAGGAGTTCCACGCGTACTGCTCGCGGATCGCGCGGGACTGGCCGGCCACCGGCACGGTGCTGTCGACCCACGACACGAAGCGGAGCGCGGACGTGCGGGCGGCGATCGCGGTCCTCGCGCAGTGCCCGGAGGTGTGGGCGGCGGTCCTGGACGGGGTGGCGGGCGTGCCGGGCGCCCCCGACCCGCACGTGGCGTGGACGGCGTGGCAGACGGCGTTCGGCCTGGGAGTCCCGGACGGGGGGCGTCTCGGCCCGGCGATCCTCAAGTCGGTACGGGAGGCGGGCCTTCGGACGAGCTGGACGGAGCAGGACGGGGCGTACGAGCGGGCGGTGGCGGACTTCGTGGCGGCGGGCCCGGCGCGGGTCCCCGTGCGGGAGGCGGCGCGGTCCCTGGAACCGCACATCCGGGCCCACGCACTGGGGGCGCTGCTGACGCAGCTCACCATGCCGGGGGTGCCGGAGCTGTACCAGAACACGGAGCGGGAGTACCGGGCGCTGGTGGACCCGGACAACCGGGCGCCGTTCGCGGAGGGCCCGGAGGACGAGCGCACGGCCCTGATCCGCGCGACCCTCCGCCTCCGCCGCACGCTGCCCCCCGCGGCGTCCTACACCCCTCTGCGGGCGACGGGCCCGGCGGCGGCCCACTGCCTGGCCTTCGGCCGCGCGGACCACCTGCTGACGGCGGTGACCCGCCTCCCCCTCCGCCTCGCGGAGGCGGGCGGCTGGCAGGACACGGAACTGGTCCTGCCGCCGGGCCGCTGGGTCGACGCCCTGGACGGCGCCCGCGAGTTCACCGGCGGGCCGCGGACCCCGGTCTATCTGACCAAGCTCTTCGAACCGGGTCCCGTGGCCCTCCTAACCCGCCCCGACGACGCGCCGGGGCGGTGAGCGGCAGCCGCCCCTCGGGTCAGAACGCCAGGTCCTGGCTCCTCGCGGAGTTCAGCCGCAGCGTCTCGCCGGCCCGCAGGGGCGCCTTCCAGTCGCCCGTGCCCCGGAACAGCTTGGAGGGCGCGTACGGCTTGCCGACGGCGACCAGGTCGGGGCGCCCGTCCCTGTCGACGTCACCGGCGCCGACGAGCGAGGCGTACGTGTTCCAGCCGCCTCCGACCTGGGTGCGCGTCGCGAAGGTGCCGTCGCCCTTTCCGAGGTGGAGCCAGAGGACGCCGGACCTGTCGCGGGCCAGGACGTCGCCGGCCGGGCCGCCGGCGATGTTCCCGACGGCGACGACGTCCTGGTAACCGCCCCAGCCCCAGCCGACCTGCCTGCGCGTGGCGAAGGGGGTCGCGGCGACGCCGGTGCCGCGGTGCAGCCAGGCGGCGCCGGTCTTGTCGACGGCCAGGAGGTCCGGGCGACCGTCTCCCGTGAGGTCGCTGCCGGCGGCGATGCTCGCGTACGACTGCCAGCCGCTGCCGACCCGGATCCGGGGGGCGAAACCGCCGTTGCCGTTGCCCTGGTAGAGCCACAGGGCGCCGGACGGCTCACGGGCGACGACGTCGCCCGCCGAGGAGCCGCCGAGGTTCCCTGCGGCCTCGAAGCGGTCGTACGCGGTCCAGCCGGAGCCGATCTGGGCCCGCGCCTCGCCCAGGTCGGTGTTCCCGCCGACCGGTCGCCAGTTGAGGTCGTCGCGCCACACGCGGCCGGTGGAGTCCCGGGTGAGCAGGTCGGGGGTGCCGTTGTCGGTGAAGTCGTGCGGCTGGACCTTCCGGACGACCTTGAAGGCGCCGTTGACGGCGGCGGCGGGCCCGATGCCGTTGTCCGGGCGGACGGTCAGGCGCCAGGTGTAGTCGCCGTTCCGGGGCGCCGGCCCGGCGGGCGGCCAGGAGAACCGGACGTCCGTCCCGTAGGGGAAGTCGCCGAGGGTCGTGGTCTTCCCGGTCCGGACGTGGCGGACGGTGAGCGTCGCGTCCCCGTTCGGGCGCGAGAGGGTCCAGCGGAAGGCGGCGCTCCTGCTCTTGTCGAGGTCGAGCACGGCGGGCGGGGCGGCCACGGTCGTGGCGACGATCTCCGTGGGCTCCCCGGTCGTCGCGACCTTCTCGACCAGGGGCTTCGCGCCGCCCGTGTCGGTGACCCGGTACAGCCCCTCGCCGCGCCCGACGATGCCGCCGCGCACGTACAGACGGCCGTCGGGGCCGGGGGTCACCTGGTAGGCGTGGTCGAACAGCCGCTCCGTCGCCTTGGTGACGACGTTGTAGCCGGTCAGGGGGTAGTGGACGCTGGTGCGCGCGTTGTTCATGCCACCGGGCTGCCCGTACACGACCCAGTCGCCGGCGATGCCGATGTGGAGGGCGGTGAGAGTGCCTTCCTCGGCCACCGGGAGTTCGCGGACGTCGCCGGCGCGGTTCGCGGCGAAGACCCGCGGGGTCTCGCCCTGCTCCGCGACCCACGCGGTGTAGGCCGAGGAGGAGGTCCTGTCCCCGGTCACGGCCGCACGGACGCCGGTGACGGCACCCGTGGCGAGGTCGAGCAGGCCCCACTTCCGCGAGCCGCTCTGGGAGAAGGCGATCTCGGCGTGGTCCGGACCGGCCTGCTCGATCTCGACGCCGACGGCGCCGGAGGGCAGCCCCGCCACCACGACCCCGGCGGCGTCGGCCCGCGTGTGCTTGCGGAGCACCGTGTCCGTGGCGCTGGTGACCGTGGTGTAGACGGCTTCGCCCGCCGACCCGACGTACTGGGGAGCGTCCGCCGCCTCGCCGACGGGGACGACGAGCTCGGCGTCCGTGCCCAGCTCCCGCTGCACGACCTTCCCCGGCTCCCACTCGACCAGGAAGTCACTGGACCGTGTGGACCGCAGCTCGATGTCGTACCCGTACTCGTACACGCGCACGGCGCCACCCGAGAACGGGTGGAAGATCCCCTTGCCGTCCTCGTCGCGCGTGAAGAAACCGGACACCCCGACCCCGGCCAGTTCCCCGCCCTTGGGGTACGCGATCAGGTCCTCGTCGGCAGCGGTCGCGCCCGCCACGAGGGCCCCGTCCGCCGGCAGAGCGTACGAGGGGGCGGCCAGGGCGCCCGCCCCGAGCGTGACGGCGAGGGCGACGGCCACGGCGGCGGCGAGCCGACGGCGGCGGGCAAGGGACTGCGACACAGGTGATCCTCCCGGGGGAAGGAGGCGCGAAGGGCGCCTCGTTCACCGGGTAAGACCCCCGGAGGACCGAATGGTTGTACGGGTAAACGGGGTTGTTCCGTCCGGCTCAGCCGCCCGGCCGGACGATCAGCGTGCGGGGCGCGCGGGTGATGAGGCCCGTCGGGGTGGGGCGGAAGCCCGGGGCCAGGGTGAGGCGGGGCATGGCCTCGAAGAGGGCCCGGAGGGCGTACTCCGCCTCCAGGCCAGCCAGGAGGACCGCCGGGCAGAAGCCCGAGCCGTAGGTCAGCTGGTCGATGTCGTCGCGGAGCGGGTCGAAGCGGTCCGGGTTCCGGAAGCGTTCCGGGTCGCGGCCCGCCGAGCCGACCAGGAGGGCAACCGAGGCGCCCGCCGGGATGATTCCGCCGGAGACACGGACCTCGGCGCGCGTGCGGCGGACCATGATCTGGACCGGCGGGTCGCGGCGGAGGGACTCCGCCCAGGCGCGTGCCACGAGGCCCGTCGGCGCGTCCCGCAGGGCCGCCACCTGGTCGGGGTCCGACAGGACGTTGCCGAGGAAGGACGCCAGGGCCTTCTCGCGGACCGCGATCTGGCCGCCGCACTCGCCGGCCAGGGCGCCCGCCGCCCGCCCCCGTACCAGTCGCATCATGTCCCGGTACGGGACCCCCACCGCCGCCGCCACCGTGCCCGCCGGCAGCCAGTGGCAGAAGTCCGCCACGAGGTCGGCCTGCGGGCGGGCGGCGATGCGGCGGGCCAGGACGTACGCCGTGCGCTCCGTGATCCGTCGCAACTCGCCCATGTCCACGTCCACATGGGAGCGGGAGCACGGCGGGTCGCCGGGCCGGTGCCCGTGCGTGAAGCGGTTGTCGGTGAGGGCGGAGGCCACGTCCGCGTACCGGCTGAGGACCCATGCGCGCAGCAGCGGGTCGTACGTCAGCGGGAACTCCTCCCGCAGCCTCCGGTGGATCGGGTGCGGGTCGCGGGTCGCGCCGGGGTCGAGGGGGCTGGGCGCGACCGTCCGGGCGCCGACGCCCTCCGCGGGCACGTCCACCGCCGTCGCCGTCGCCGGACTCATCGACGGGAGCCGCGACCACGGGTCGGCCTCCGGTCGGAGCGTCCCCTGCTGGTCCTGTATGCCTCGGTTCGGCACGTCGCTCATCGCGTCCCCTGTCGATCGTCGGCGGTCGGCGGTGTCTCGCTGGCGGCGGACCGGACGTCGTTGTCCCGGCGCGCGTCCCTCTCAGACCATCACCGGGGGCGGTCCGACGCCCGTCTCGTTCCGCCGAACGGGTGACACACCGGGGGGAGGGTCAGCCGTGCGACAGGCGGAAGCTCATCTGGCCGAAGCCCACCACGTCCCCGGGCCGCACCACGACCGCGCCCGTGACCCGTCGCCCGTTGACCGTCGTCCCGTTCGTCGAGCCGAGGTCCCGCAGGACCCACACGCCGTTCTGGAGCGACAGCTCCGCGTGCAGCCGGGACGTCGTCTCGTGGCTGAGCCGGAGCCCGTTCACCGGGTCGCGGCCGATCCGCAGGGGGTGCGGGCCCGGCACCGGCAGCAGCAGCTTCGGCAGCCGCTCGGCGCTCCAGGCCCGTCCGATGCGGGCCGTGAACGCCGACATCCGCTCGACCGCGCCGACGACCCGCTTCGTCCAGGTGCCCTCGGTCCGCAGGTCGGCGACGAGCAGGTCGAGTTCGTCCGGCCGCCGGGCCTGGAGCGCGCGCTCCATCCGGAAGAGGAAGGTGTCGTGCGAGAGGCGGCCCTGCGCGGCGCCCTCCCGGAGCAGGCCCAGCGCGCGGTCACGCTCGGCGTCGGTCAGCCGAGGGGTGTTCGCCGGGAGCTCGAAGGGGGTGGTCACCCCGTGATTGTCGGACGGCCGGGCCAGCGGTGTCCAGAAGGGGCCCCCTCGCCCGCTCCCGCCCGTAATCCCCTGCCCCGCCGCCCGCTCCCCGCCCGTAATTCACTGCCGTCCTCCTCAAGATCGCTGGTACCGTCTGCGCTCCTCACCCCGACATTCCCCTGGAGCAGTCCGACTTGACTCTGTCTCACGTCGTGATCCGTCCCCTCACCGGGCCCGACGAGCTCGACCTCTTCCTCCGCCTCACCTACTCGCTCGACCACGAGGTCGCCGACGACCTCGCCACCGGCCGCCGGCTCCCCGCGTGGATGTGGGTCGCCGTGGACCCCGCCACGGACCGGCTCCTCGGCCGGCTCTCCTGGTGGACCAACCAGGCCGGCGCCCCGCCCCTCTCGCTCGACTTCTTCGACCTCTCCCCCGAGCTCTCCGCCGAGGAGCGCGCCGCGCTCGGCCTCCGTCTCCTGGAGACCGCCACGGCCGCCGTCGTCCCCGCCGGGGCCCGGCGGCCCGAGTTCGGGCGCTTCATGCCGGCCGACTGGCGCGAGCGGTCCGAGGTGCGGTCCGTCCTGGAGTCGCTGTTCGGGGTCCTGGAGGCCTCGGGTGCCCGTCCGCTGGTCGAGCGGCTCCGGCTCGAATGGCGGCCCGGTGCGCCCGTACCGGAGGCGAACGGCCGGCTCGACTTCCGGCCCGTACGGGACCGCGAGGACCTGGTCGCGCTCATGACGCCGGTCATGGAGGGCACGCTCGACGCGCACGGCCGGGCCGATCTCGCGTCCGGGCTCTCCGCCCGCGAGGCGGCGGAGCTGCACTACGACGAGGAGCTCGCGCAGTACGCGTCGCCCCGGGAGTGGTGGCGGGTCGCGGAGCTGCCCGGGAGCGGCGAGCCCGTCGGCTTCGTCGTGCCCGCGCGGAACAACTACCACCACACGATCGCCTACATCGGCGTCCTCCCCGCCCACCGCGGCCACGGCCACGTCGACGACGTCCTCGCCGAGGGGACGCGGATCCTCGCCGCCGCCGACGTGCCCCGGATCCGCGCGGCGACCGACCTCGGGAACGTCCCGATGGCGGCGGCCTTCGCCCGGGCGGGTTACGTCACCTTCGAGCGGGCGATCAATTACGTGTGGGACGCGCCGGAAGGCTGACGGGGGCCCGACGGGGACACCTCCTGAGCATGCCGGGCGCGTCCCCCGCCCGGCTGCCAGGATGGGTCGGGAGTCAGCCGTCGACCGGAGGGGAATCCCTTGCTCTTCGAGGTGTGGGCGCCGAGCGCCCGTGACCAGGTGGCGCTGGAGCTGAACGGCTCGGCCCACCTCCTGGACAGGGACGCCGAGCGGGACGGCTGGTGGACCGGGGTCGTCCCGGCGGAGGACGGCGACCGGTACGGCTTCGCCCTCGACGGCGGGCCCGTGCTGCCGGACCCGCGCTCGCGCCGGCTGCCGGACGGCCCCGACGGGCTGAGCGCGGTCGTCGACCACGACACCTACTCCTGGCGGCACGAGTCGCCGCGCCTGCGGCTGCAGAAGGCCGTCCTGTACGAGCTCCACGTCGGCACCTTCACCCCCGAGGGGACGCTCGACGCGGCGGCCGCCCTCCTCGGGGAGCTCGCGGGCCTCGGCATCACCCATGTGGAGCTGATGCCGCTGTGCCCGTTCCCGGGGGTGCGGGGCTGGGGGTACGACGGGGTGGCGCCGTGGGCGGTCCACGAGCCGTACGGCGGTCCCGAGGCCCTGAAGCGGTTCGTGGACGCGGCGCACGGGCTCGGCATGGGCGTCGTCCTCGACGTCGTCCACAATCACCTCGGGCCCTCCGGCAACCATCTGCCGTCCTTCGGGCCGTACTTCACCGAGACGCACCACACGCCCTGGGGCGCGGCCGTGAACCTGGACGCCCCCGGTTCGGACGAGGTCCGGGCGTACTTCCTGGGGAGCGCGCTCGCCTGGCTGCGGGACTACCGGATCGACGGGCTGAGGCTCGACGCCGTGCACGCGCTCGCGGACACCCGGGCCCTCACCTTCCTCGAAGAACTCTCCTCCGAGGTCGACGAGTTGGCGAAGGAGCAGGGGCGGCAGCACTTCCTGATCGCCGAGTCGGACCTCGCCGACCCGCGCACGACCACGCCCCGCACCCTGGGCGGGCTCGGCGTCCACGCCCAGTGGAACGACGACTTCCACCACTCGCTCCACACCGCCCTGACCGGTGAGTCCCAGGGGTACTACGGGGACTTCGCGCGCGCCCCGATCGCCGCGCTCGCCAAGACGCTCACGCACGTCTTCTTCCACGACGGGACGTACTCGACGTTCCGGCGCCGCCACCACGGCCGGCCCGTGGACCGCGAGCGCACCCCGGCGCACCGCTTCCTCGGGTACGCACAGACCCACGACCAGATCGGCAACAGGGCCGTCGGCGACCGCCTTTCGGCCTCCCTCTCCCCCGGCCTCCTCGCCTGCGCGGCGGCGCTCGTCCTCACCGGGCCGTCGGTTCCGATGCTCTTCATGGGCGAGGAGTGGGGGGCGACGACCCCGTGGCAGTACTTCACCGACCACACCGACCCCCGGCTCGCGGAGGCCGTACGGCGGGGCAGGCGGCGGGAGTTCGCGGAGCACGGCTGGGACGAGGAGGAGGTTCCCGATCCGCAGGATCCCGCCACCCGCGACCGCTCGGTGCTCGACCGGGCGGAGCGCGAGCGGGACCCGCACAAGCGGCTCCTCGCCTGGCACCGGGAGCTGATCGCGCTGCGCCGCACGCTCCCCGACCTCACCGACCCGGACCTGGCGGGCGTGAAGGTCGCCTTCGACGAGGAGTCCCGCTGGCTGGTCTTCCGGCGCGGTGACCTGCGGGTCGCGGTCAACCTGGGCAAGGAGCCGGTGGCGATCCCCCTGGGCTCCAACGGCCGCGACCGGATCCTCGCCTCCTGGGACCCGGCGGCCGTGGCCCCGGGAAGCGACGGTGTGCTCGGCGTGCCCGGGGAGTCGGCCGTCGTCCTCTCCGACGGCTGAGCCCCCGGGGGGGGCGGGGCCGGCTACTCCACGATCGCCATCTCGTGCGGGGTGTTGTTGAAGCGGCGCCCCGCCCCGTCCTCCGTCGCCGTCACGATGTCCTCGATGCGGACGCCGAAGCGGCCCGGCAGGTAGACGCCGGGCTCGATGGAGAAGCACATGCCGGGGACGATCGGGAGCTCCTCGCCCTCGATCATGTACGGCGGCTCGTGCGTCGTGACGCCGATGCCGTGGCCCGTGCGGTGGATGAAGTACTCGCCGTACCCGGCGTCCGCGATGACCTTGCGGGCGGCGCGGTCGACGTCCTGGCAGGCGACCCCGGGCCGCACCGCCTCGAACCCGGCCTGCTGGGCCTCCCGTACGAGGTCGTGGATCCGCCGCTCCTCCGCCGTGGGCTCGCCGACGTGGACGGTACGGGTGGTGTCGGAGCCGTAACCGTGCTTGAGGCCGCCGAAGTCGAGCACGACCATGTCGCCGTGCTCGATGGTCCGGTCCCCGGCCTCGTGGTGCGGGTTGGCACCGTTGGGACCCGAGCCGACGACGGTGAAGTCGACCTGGGAGTGGCCGAACTCCATGAGGAGCCGGGCGAGGTCGGCGGCGACGTCGGTCTCCTTGCGGCCGGCGAAGCGGACCTTGAGGATCTCGCCGTACGCCTGGTCGGCCGCCGCGCCGGCCGCCGCGATCCGCGCGAGCTCGTGGGCGTCCTTGACGCCGCGGAGCATCGGCAGCGCCTCGGTGAGGGAGACGTACGAGGTGCCGGGCAGGGTGTTCTGGAGGCCGATGAGGTGCATGGCCCAGGCGTTGTCGCTGATGCCGAAGCGGCCCTCGGCGTCGAGGAGCGGGGCGGTCACCGCGTACGGGTCCTTGCCGTCGGTCCAGTCCCGGAGGGTGAGCGCGGCGGCGCCGACCGACCGCTCGACGTCGGGGGCCTCCAGGGTCGGGACGACGAGGACCGGGTCCTGCCCGGCGGTGAGGACGAGGAAGGTGAGGCGCTCGGTGATCGCGGTCGGCTGGTAGCCGGTCAGGTAGACGAGGTCGGGGCCCGGGGCGACGATCACGCCCGCCAGCCCGGCATCGGCTGCGGACTCGGCGGCGCGGGCCATCCGCGCCCGGTAGTCGTCCGTCGTGAAGGGCACGACCTCGTCGAGGGCGGGGGTGCGGGACATGGCGGCTTCTCCTCGGCTTCGGAGCATGACGGTGGAGCGTACTGCCAGCATCCTGCCCGGCGGCTTCCCCCGACGCGACCGCTCAGCGACCGCCGCCGACCGCTCAGCGGCGGTCCGGGCCCTGCGCGATGAGGCGTTCCAGGAGTTCCTGGAAGTCGTCCCCGACCACGATCCGCAGGTCGCCCCGCTCCTCGTCGTGCTCGCTGAGCTGGGTGAGCGTGCCGTTCCGCCACCAGAAGACGTACGGGCTGATGGCTCCCGGCGTGTCCTCGTACCCCGACGCGGCGAAGGAGGCCATCGCGCCGAGCGCCGGGATGATCGAGGTGTCCCTGATGGGGTGGAAGGCGATCTGGTGGCGGAAGGGCAGGGCGACGAGGGCGCCGTGCTCGCCGAGCGGCACGCCGGTGACGCGCCGGGCCAGGCCGTCGAGGTCGAGGACGCGGCTCGCGGTGTAGAAGGAGTCGCCGACGACGACCTCGAAGCACATGCCGTCGGCGTCCCGGACGGTCTCGTGCTCCTCGACCGGCAGCCCGCGCAGGTTGCGGAGCGCGCGCTCGCGGAGCTGGGTGTGGCCACCGAGCCGTTCGAGCGCCTCGTCGGTGAGCATCATGACGCTCTCCGGGAGGTCGAGCGCGAGGACCTCGTACAGACCGGGGGCGACGGTCCGCGCGTACCCGAAGGCGCCCGCGTCGATCCCGTCGCCGCTGACGACGCGGGGGTACAGCTGGGCCCTGATCTGCTCGGGCGGCAGGGTCTCCAGGGCGGAGGGGCCCTCGGTGGCCCGGACGACGAGTTCGACGTGGCGGCGGATCAGGTCGGGCCAGACGCGCGGGCCCCTGCGGTCCTGGTGGCAGACGGCGGCGAGGTTGCCGAGGCCGAACCGGCGCTTCCTGTCGTCGACGACGTGGTCGGCGTAGACGGTGACCTCGAGGCCGAGCTCGGCGAAGGTGGCCCGGACCCTGCCCCGGAACAGCGCGGCCTCGGCCTGGGAGAAGTACGCGAACTGGGGATCCCTCGGTGCGTCCTCACCGTCCCGCCTGGGTCCTCGTCGCAGCCACCCCACGCCCGTCCGCCTTCCGTAGCCGTTGCGGACAGGGTAGGCCCTGCGGGTGTCAGCTCTGGAGCCGTCGCGAGAACTCGGCCACGGGACCGGCGACTTCCTGGTGCGTTCCGGCCAGAAGCAGCAGCTCCGTGCGGTGGACGAGGCGGGGCGCGACCAGCGGGACGGCCGCGGCGCCCGGGACGCCGGTGGCGACGGGAAGCGGCAGGAGCGCGAGGCCGTGCCCGGCGGCGGCGAGCGCGGCGAGGGTGCGGGGGTCGGTGCCGTCGTACCGCAGGGCCGTGCGGAATCCGCGTCCGGCGGGTCCGGCGTGGACGGCCCGCAGCTCGTCGAGCGGGACGCCGGCGGCGGGGGCGTCGAGCCAGCGGGCGTCGGCGAGGTCGTCGAGGCGGAGTCCCCGGCGGCCGGCGAGCGGGTGGCTCGCCGGCAGGACGACGGCGAGGGCCTCCTCGGCGACGCCGGTCGCCGCGAGCGGGGCGACGTCGGGCAGCCGGAGCGGGTCGCTGGGCGCGGCGATCCCGTCGACGAGCCCCGCGTCGGCCTCGCCCGCCGCGACGGCGGCCGGTACGCGCGCGCGTGGCAGGGCGCGCACGGTGACGCCGGCGGCGGGGAGGGCGGCGAGGGTACGGGGGTGGAGGGCGAGCGGGGAGGCGGCGACGCTCAGGGTGGCGCGGGGCGCGGCGGCGAACCGGCCGAGGTCGGCGCGGGCCGCGTCGATGCGGAGGAGCAGCGCGCCCGCGTGTTCGAGGAGCCGCCGTCCGGCGGGGGTGGGCGCGACGGGCCGCCGGGTGAGGAGCGGGAGCCCGAGGTCGGCTTCCAGGGCGGCGACGTGCTGGGAGACGGCGGACTGGGTGTAGCCGAGCTCGCGGGCCGCGTCGGAGAAGGAGGAGAGGCGGGCGACGGTGACGTACGTGCGGAGGAGGTGCGGGTCCATCAGGGACGGTTCACGACCCGTCGGGGGCGGTGAGCAGGGCGCGCGCGTAGTGCGCGAGGGAGCGGTTGTAGCGGGGCAGCAGGGGCGCGAGGGCGCCGAGGGCGAGGGAGGCGGCCTCGCGGTCGCGGCCGGTGTCGGCGAGCGCGAGGGCGAGGAAGGCGTCGACGGCGGCGGAGAGCGCGGTCTCGTCGGCGTCGAGGCGTTCGGCGGGGATCGCGCGCTCGGCGGTGAGGAGTTCGACGCTGCGGTCGGGACGGCCGAGGTTGCGGAGGCTGCTGGCGAGCTGGATGACGGCCCGGCGGCGGCGCAGTCCGGTCAGACCGCGGTCCAGGGCGCGCCGGTAGAAGCGGACGGCCTCCTCCGGCTCTCCGGTGGAGTCGTGGGCGGCGCCCTGCTCGAAGAGGGCGGCGGCGTCGTCCTCGGGCCACTCGGCGGCGAGCTCGGCGATCCGGGCGCGGAACTCGGCGGGTTCGTGCTCGTCGATGCGGGCCCAGAGGGCGGCGACGCGGGCTTCCCAGTCGTCGCCGATGCCGTGGTCGTCGGTCGTCATGCGGCCACGATACCGGCGCGGGCATAAGCATTCGCGATGGACGGACCAGAGATCATCGTTGGACGTGAACCACCGACGACGACCAGCATGTTCGTCATGACGACGACCACGACACGCACCGCTCCCCGGATCGCCCTCGTCGGCGACCGCTCCGCCCACGTCCGCTCCCACGTCCGCGTTCCCGTCCTCCTCGACGCCCTCGCCGAGCGCGAGGGGCTCGCCCTCGACGCGTACTGGATCCCGACCGCCGACGCGGAGGTGCCGGGGGCCGTCAAGGGATTCGACGCGGTGTGGGTGCTGCCGGGCAGCCCGTACGCGAGCGAGGCGGGGGTCCTCGCGGCGATCCGTACGGCCCGGGAGGACGGCGTCCCGCTCCTCGGCACCTGCGGCGGCTTCCAGCACATCCTGCTGGAGTACGCGCGGAACGTCTGCGGTCTCGACCGCGCGGCCCACGCCGAGAACGACCCGTCGGCGGCCGAGGAGGACCTGGTGATCGCGCCGCTCGCCTGCTCGCTCGTGGGACACGAGGGGAAGGTCCGGCTGACGCCGGGGTCGCTGGCGGAGGAGTCGTTCGGCGCGGAGCGCTCGACGGAGCGGTACCACTGCAACTTCGCCCCGGCGGTCCGTCACCTCGACACGTTCACCGCCCACGGCCTGCGCTTCACCGGCGAGGACGAGGACGGAGCGGTCCGGGTGGTGGAACTCCCCTCGCACCCCTTCTTCCTGGCGACCCTCTTCCAGCCGGAACTGTCGGGCGACGGCAGCGTCCCGCACCCGCTGGTCCGCGCACTGGCGGTGGCGGCGACGGAGCACGCGGCGGCGGGCGTCCGCCGCTGACCCCCGGAGGCGGGGCAGCCGTCAGCGCCCGGGCAGCCGTCAGAGCCGGGGCAGCCGTCAGAGCCGGGGCAGCCGTCCGCCCACCAGCGCGCGCAGCCGGTCCGCTTCCTCCGGGGAGGCCAGGCCGCGGAGGGGCAGGATCTCGACGAGGAGGACGTTCGGGTCGCGGCTGAAGAGGACCAGGTGGTCGCGGGTCTCCCGGTAGCCGCGGAAGAGCGACCAGCGCTGGAGCAGCGCCACGTGCGCGGTCTCGGCCGTGACCCCCGTCGCGCTCACGGACGTGCGGTACTCGCCCTGCCAGGACACCGTGCGCAGGGCGTGGTGGGCCTGGAGGCGGGGCAGCGACCAGACGAAGGCGGCGCAGAAGGCGACGAGGACGACCGACGCCGCCGAGGACCGGGGCGCGGCCAGGGTCAGCACGGCCCCGACTGTGAAGAGGGCGACGAACGCCCACCGCACGAGGTGCAGGTGACGCAGCCGCTCGCGCGCCAGGACGCCGGTGAGGATGTCGGCGCGCGTGGGCGTGTAGGCCAGTTCGACGGTTTCGGTTTCCCTGATCTCCGTGGGCATGGTGGGGGAGCCTATCCGAGCCCGTCATCGCCGAAATCGCCGAGCCACCGCCGTGAAGGCCTCCTTCGGTTCCCAGTCCAGGTCGGGGTAGGCGGCCCCCCGGCGTCCTTCGAGGAGTTTGACGATGCCCAGCCCGGCCCGGTCCAGGTCGTCCCTCGGGTCGCCGTCGGGGCGGTGGGGGTAGCCAGGCAGGGCGAACAGGAACACGAACGCGCTGTCCACGCCCTCCGTCTCGAAGATCTCCAGGAGTTCGCTCAGGTACGCGGCCTGGCCGGCCTCGTCCCGCTCGTGGACCTCCTTCAGCCGCACCGGGGCCTTGGTGACGGGGTCGTGCTCGACCACCTCCATCACCCGGCCCCCGCGGTCCCCCGCGCCCCGGTAGGCCGCGGTGCCGAACCCGGTGACGGCGAGCGGCTTGGGACCCCGCGCGAGGGTGCGCACGGCCTCCCGGAAGCGGTCGGCGACCTCGGCGGAGCGGAGGAGCTCGTACGTCACGATGTCGAAGAGGGTCCAGTCGACCTGCTCGAACTGGATGGCGGCGTAGGTGAGTCTGCCGTGGAAGCGCTCGCGGACCGAGGCGACGGCTTCGCGGAGGAACGCGTTCACGCGCGCGCCGAGCTCGCACATCGCTTCCGCCCGCCGCTCCGGCCGGCCCATCAGATGCGCGACGCGCTCCTCGGGGTTCTCCCCGGGCAGGAACCCGCGGTTCATCACGCTCAGCTCTACGCCCGCGACGAACACGACCTCGGCCCCCTTCCGCCGAAGGCGTTCCGCACGCTCGGCGCAGTCGCGGAAGAGCGCGAGGATCCGGTCCGGTTCCAGCTCCAGCGGGTAGGGCGAGAGCCAGACCTCCAGGCCGAGTTCGGCGGCGGCATTGGCGGCGCCCTCCAGCCGGTCCGGGTCGCCGCCGATGATCTGGACCGCGTCGCAGTGCAGGTCGTCGCGGATGACGGCGAGTTCCCGCCGGACCACGTCGGGGTCGAAGCGGTCGTGTGACGTCCGGCCGTCGACGACGAATCCGGTGTCGTAGGTCATTCCTCTTGCTCGCATGGTGACGTCCTCTCCGAACCGTCTCGGGGGACCGAGCCTGACAGGAATCATGCGCGCACGCAAATTTACGTCTCCGCAGATTTGCGTGAGGGCAACTTTGCGGGGCCGCAGTCGGTGTGGAACGCTGGCGCCGTGACGACACCACGACCAGGGCTACGGGAGCGGAAGAAGCGGGCCACGCGCGAGGCGCTCCGCGAGGCGGCCCTGCGCCTGGCGGTGGAGCACGGACCCGACCGGGTCCGCGTCGAGGACATCGCCGAAGCCGCAGGGGTCTCGCCCCGCACGTACAACAACTACTTCGCCAGCCGCGAGCAGGCGATCGTCTCCGCCGTCACCGCGGACCGGGAGGAGCGCGTCGCGGCGGCGGTCGCGGCCCGGTCCCCGAGCACGCGCCTGGCCGACGCGGTCACCGAAGCCGTGGTCGAGCAGTACACGAACCCGGACGAGCGCGGGCAGGAGGCGCTCCTGCTGATGACCACGCAGCCCGCCCTGCGCGTCGCCTTCCTCGCCTCCACCGCCGACATCGAACCCCCGCTCGCGGCGGTGATCGCCGACCGCGTCGACGACGCCGGAGCACACACGGCCCGCGTCCTCGCGGCGAGCGTCGCCGCGGCCGTCCGCATCGCGCTGGAGGGCTGGCTCCGCCCGGTCCGCGACACCGACACCGACACCGCCGAGACCGGGCCCGCCGGAGGACTCGTCGTGCCCTCCGGTTCGCCGGCCGACCAGCTCCGCGCGGCGCTGGCCCCGCTCGCGCCCGCGTTCGACGCCGCCGAGCGACGCACTCCACCGCACGCGGCCGCCACGTGACCGCGGAGCCGGTACGGCGTCAGCTCATGGTGACGACGAGGTGGGCGCGGTCGCGGCCGCGGGCCACCAGACGGGCGTTGGCCTCGTCGGAGTCGTGGACCCAGCGCTCGGCCCGGTCGCGGTCCTTGCCGAAGCGGACGTGCCGTTCGACGAGTCGGGGGACGCGGCGGCGCGCGTCGAGGTGGAGGTACCAGGCCTCGTCGAGGAGCGGCAGGACCCCGGCCCAGCCGTCGGCGTCGTGGAGGAGGTAGTTCCCCTCGGTGACGACGAGCGGCACCTCGGCGGGGACGGGTACGGAGCCGGCGATCGGCTCCTCCAGGGCCCGGTCGAAGGCGGGGGCGTAGACGGTCGTGCCCGGCACGGGGGTGCGGAGGCGGGCCAGGAGTGCCCGGTAGCCGTCGGCGTCGAAGGTGTCGGGCGCGCCCTTCCTCCCCGCCCGGCCGAGCCGCTCCAGCTCGGCCTGCGCGAGGTGGAAGCCGTCCATGGGGACGAGGGCGGCGAGCCCGTCGAGGCGGGTGACGAGCCGCGCGGCGAGCGTCGACTTCCCGGCTCCCGGCGCCCCGGCGAGTCCGAGGATGCGGCGGGTGCCGGTCCCGGCGGCGAGGGCTCCCGCCCGCTCCACGAGGGCCTCGAATTGTTGCGCGTCCATGTCGGGATTCTCGCACCGGGCGGTTCCGGTTGACGCGGGTAGATTCCTCCGTATTACGTTGGGTGCCATGCCGTCCATCGCACTCGTCACCCTCGTCGTCCGTGACTACGACGAGGCCATCGCCTTCTACACCGACGCCCTCGGCTTCGACCTCGTCGAGGACACCGACCGGGGCGACGACAGCCGCTGGGTCGTGGTGCGCCCGCGCGGCGCGGCCGGTGTCGGCGGCCTGGGCAACTCCGGTCTGCTCCTCGCCCGCGCCAAGGGCCCCGAGCAGGAGGCCTCGGTCGGCAACCAGACGGGCGGCCGGGTCGGCTTCTTCCTCCACACCGAGGACTTCGCGGGCGACCACGCCCGCATGGCCGCCGCCGGGGTGAAGTTCCTGGAGGAGCCCCGCCACGAGCCGTACGGCTCCGTCGCCGTCTTCGAGGACCTGTACGGCAACCGCTGGGACCTGCTCCAGCCGGCGGGCTGACGGACCGGGCGCGGCTCCGGGCGCGGACCGGGTGCGGCTCCGGGGGCGCGTGCTCCCGGCGCCCGGAATCCCCCGTATGCGCTCTTCTGGGCGTGCGGGTCCGCGTCCGACCCTGGGATCGATCACCGCCATCGGCGCCACTGTCGCCACCGATCCCCGGAGGACCCCCGCCATGTCCGGACGACGCCCGTACGCCCGCACCCTCGCGACGACCGCGCTGGTCGGCGCCCTGTTCCTGCCGACCGACGCCTCGGCCGCCCCCTGCCGCGCCGAGACGTGCAACGGACTCGACCCCCTGACGACGCACTGCGACATCGCCGCCCGGACCGTGAAGTCCGCGCCCCTGCCCGGCGGCGGACGGCTCGAACTGCGCTGGAGCGCCACCTGCCAGGCGAACTGGGCGCGGGTCAGCGGCGTCTTCGCCGGGACCCCGGTCATGGTCGAGAACACCGTCGACGACTGGCAGGACGCCACCGCCGGTACGTCCACCTACAGCCACACGCCGATGGTGGACGGCACGCACAGCTCCCGCGCGGGGGCGCGGTTCGGCGACGCCGTCCACTGGACCCTCTGGGCCTGACGCACCACCCCCGCCGGGCGTGCGTCCGGCCCTGTGCCAGGATGCGTGTACTGGCCCGCTTTTTCGACTGGGAGCGACACGCAATGAGCACCTCCTCCTCCGGCTACCTCTCCGGCCTCTTCTCGCTCGAAGGGCGTACCGCCCTGGTCACGGGCGGGAGTTCCGGCATCGGCCGGGCCATCGCGGGGGCGCTCGCCCGCGCCGGGGCGAGCGTGGTGGTCCTGGCGCGCAAGGAGGCCGAGCTCGTAGCGACCGTCGGCGAGCTGACGGCGGAGGGGTGCCGCGCGTCCTGGGTGAGCGCCGACCTGAGCACGCGCGAGGGGATCAAGGCGGGCGCCGAGGCCGCCGCCGCCGTGTACGGCGAGCCGGACATCCTGGTCAACTCGGCCGGGATCAACCTGCGTCCGCCGATGGGCGAGCTGTCCGACGAGGTGTGGGACACGACGATGACGGTCAACCTGGAGGCGCCGTTCCTCCTCGGCCGCCGCTTCGGTCCCGGCATGGCCGAGCGGGGATACGGCCGGATCATCCACATCAGCTCCCAGCAGGCGCACCGCGCCTTCGTGACCAGTGGGGCGTACGGGGTGTCCAAGGGCGCCGTGGAGTCGCTGGCCCGTTCGCAGGCCGAGGCGTGGGCTCCGTACGTCACCGCGAACACCCTGGTCCCGGGGTTCGTGCTGACGCCGCTCAACCAGCGCCTCCAGGAGGACCCGGAGAAGGTCACCGCGCTCGCCGCCCGCACGATGGCGGGCCGGAACGGGCTGCCGGAGGACTTCGCGGGCGCGGCCGTCTTCCTGGCGAGCCCGTCCTCCGCGTACGTGACGGGTCATTCGCTGTTCGTGGACGGCGGATTCTCCGTCCACTGACCCCCGCCGGAACACGCTGTGTAGCCGCCGCGGAGCAGGCGGTAATGGCGGCAAAGTACCTGCACAGAGCCGCTTCTTCTGCTGAGATGGTCCCCCGGCGTCCAGCCGGGGGCGATCTTGAGGGACGGGGATGCTGCGGGGCTTCGGGGAACGCTTGGGACTGCCCGGCGCGCTGGGTTCCTTACCCCTCGCACCTCTGGTTCCCGAGTACGAGACGCTGACGCGTCTTCAGCACGACGCCGGGTTACGGCACTTCGGCCAGGCGGTGGTCGCCGACGGCGAGACCCTGTCGTTCGTGGACGGGCTCTTCGTCCACGTGGGGCCCCGGCGCCGGTACGTCTCCGCGAGCCGCCTGAACGACCGCGCCGCCGCCCACGCCGCGCACGCCCCGCTCCTGCGGCTGCTCGCGGAGATCCAGAACCGTGACGCGGCCCTGCTCCGCCGGGTCCTGCTGCATCAGCTCATCACGCTCCTGCGCGATTCCGGCGGGCGGCTCGACGCCGCCGAACTCGGCCTGGTCCCGGGCGAGTCGACCATCCTCGCCCAGGCCGCCGGCACGATCCCCGTGCTCGACGCCCGGCAGCGGAAGGCGGCCGAGTCCCTCGGCCGGCTCTGGGAGCAGCGCAGGTTACGGACCCTGGCGCGGACCCTCACCGGCCTCGGGCCCGTCGCCCTCGGCGCGGACCCGGCCCTCGCGCGGCTCGACGCGCGGCTCGGCCTCCGTCTCGGGCGCTGCGACCGCGAACTCGCCGCCGCCCGTGCCGCGCAGCAGGCGGACGCGGCCCGCACGCACTACCTGGACGCCCTCCGCATCGCCGCCGACGACCCGGCGGCCACCCGCGGTCTCATCCACCTCGAACGGCCCCGGCGCGCGGCCGCCGCGCCCCTCACCGCACGGCTGACGGAGGACAGGGTCGTGCTCTCCTGGCCGGTGCCGGACGACCGGGGCTGGCGCGCCTTCCGGCTCACCCGGGGCGCCGACCGGCTGACCGTCGTCCCCGTCACGCCGTCGAAGCCCGGGGACCGGTCGGCCGCCGGGACCGACCAGGACCCGCAGCGCGGGACGCTCGTGCGGTACGCGGTGTTCCCGCTGCGCGACGGCGTGCCCGAAGGGCCCCCGCTGGTCTCCCACCCGCTCCTCGTCGCGCCCGACGTCGAGGACCTCACCGTCACCGACGGGCCCGCGCGGCTCACCGCCCGCTGGACCCGGCCGTCCCGCACCGACCGAGTGACCGCCGCGCTGCTCGGCGCCGGGGGCGCGGTCGTCGCCCGGCAGCAGGTGGGCGCGGGGGTCGACACGTACACCTTCACGGGGCTGCGCCCCGGCACGTACACCGTCGAGGTCGTCTGCCACCACCCGCCGGTGGAGTCGGCGGGCGTACGGGTCCCCGCCGTCGTGCACCGCTGGCCGGAGCAGGTCGCGGCCCTCGTCGCCGAGCCGGACCCCGAGAGCGGGCTCCGCTTCCGCGTGCGCGGCGGGGAAGGGGCCGAGGTGCGGCTCGTGACCTGGCCCGAGCCCGAGCCCGTGCCCGCGGCCGGTACCGGGCTGCGTGCGGACGCGCTGCCCGCCCCGCTCCCCTGGGCCGCCCACGGCACGCCCCACGCGGTCGAGCCGCCCTCCGCCTACGCGGGTCCCGTCGTGGCGGTGTCGGTCCTCGGGGAGAAGGCCGTCGTCGGTCCGTCCGTGCGGGTCGACGTCCCCGCGCCCGTCACCGGGCTGCGCGGGATCCGCGAGACCGACGGCCGCGTCCGGCTCGTCTTCGACTGGCCCCCGGGGGCCGGGGCGGTCGAGGTGGCGTGGGAGCAGAACGGGGTCCGGGACCGCCTCCGCGTCAGCCGTTCCGTGTTCGTCCGGGAGGGGCTGCGGCTGCCGACGGGTCCGGCTGCGGTCCGGGTGAGCCTGCGCGCGGCGCCGAGGGAGACGCCTGCTTCGCCGCCCGGACCCGGGAACGGGAACGGGAACGGCACGACCGCGGGCACAGGCGCAGGATCGGGCGCAGGCGGCGGTACGGGAACGGGCGTCCGGACGACGGCCGTCACCCTCAAGTACCCGCGGACGCTCCCCGCGCCCGGCACGCGGGCGACCCCCGCCGCGGCCACGCCCCCGGCCACCGCCGCCGACGACGTCGTCGTCATCGCGCGGCGGACGCCCGCGCTGCTCGACCTCCCCGGCGAGGTCGTCGTCACCTTCCGGCTCACCGTCCGGCGGGCGCGGCGCGGCCTCGCCAGGAAGCAGCCCGTGGGGGCGCTCGTCGAGGTCATGGTCCGGGGGGCCGGGGGCACCGGGCCCCTGCCGGACTTCCTGCTCGTCGGACGGACCGGGGACGCGGCCTCCGCCCGGCCCCGCAACCCGGAGGACGGCGACGTCCTGCTCCGGCTGGGCGGGGACGAGCTGGCCGCCGCCCCGGAGACCCTGCGGGAACTGCCCGGGACGCTGTTCCGGCCTCCCTACGCCCTGCGCGCGTTCCTGGTCGGCGAGGGCGCCGCCGAAGCGCGCCTCCAAGAACCCGCCCTCTCGACCCTGGTGGTGCGCTGACATGACGACGGTGATCTGCCCGTACTGCTTCGAACGGTCGCAGGCCGCGCGCCTGCCGTACCGGTGCCTGATGTCCCGGACTGGGCTGCGCGGGGGGACCCCCTGCGATCCCGAACGCGACGACCTGTGGGCCGGGTTCACCGGCGGGACCGCCGCGCCCTCCGCGTACATGCGCGGGCCCGTCTTCCCGGCGCCCCGCACGATGCCCTGGTCGCGTGGCGGCGGGCGCGCCGAGTGCCCGCGCTGCGGGGTCGCCTCGCCCGTGCGGGTCTGCGCGGGCTGCCACAGCGACCTGCCGAGCGACTACTGCTCGCAGGACAGCCGCATCATCGCCCTGATCGGCGCCAAGGCCTCCGGGAAGAGCACCTATGTGTCGGTGCTCGTCAACGAGTTGCGGCACCGGGTGGGGCAGTCGTACGGGGCGTCGCTCGCCGCGATGGGCGACGAGACGCAGCGGCGGGACCGCGAGATGGCCGAGGACCTGTACGAGCGGCTGCGGCTGCCCGGCACGACCCGGCCCGCCGCGACCGGCTTCAACGACCCGCTGCTGTACCGGCTGAGCCTGCCCCGGCAGGGGCGCGACGGGAGCCGCCACACGGCGCTCGTCTTCTTCGACGCGGCCGGCGAGGACCTCAAGTCGGCCGAGGCGCTCAACCGTTACACGCAGTACCTGAGCGCGGCCGACGGCATAGTCCTCCTCGTCGACCCCCTCCAGATGGGGGCCGTCAGGGACGCGCTGCCCGGCGACGGCGGGCCGCCGATGCCGTCCCGCGAGACCCCGGCGCTCCAGATCGCCTCCGACGTGGCGACGCAGCTGCGGTCGCACGGCAAGGGCGGCTCGCGCGGCCGGGTCGACACCCCGCTCGCCGTCGCCGTCACGAAGACGGACACGCTGCGCGGGCTCCTCGACCCGCACTCCCCGCTGCTGCGCAACACCCCGCACGCCGGGGGCCGTTTCGACGAGGTCGACCGGCTCGCGGTCCACGAGGAGACCCGCTCGCTCCTCGAGGGCTGGGACTCCGGGGCGCTGTGGAGGCAGCTGGAGCGCGACTACTCCACGGTGTCGCTCTTCGGGCTCTCCGCGCTCGGCTCGCCGCCCCCGTCGGACGCCCCCGCCGACGCTCCCCCGTCGGGCCCGCAGCCGGTCCGCGTCGAGGACCCGCTGCTCTGGCTGCTCGGGCGGCGCGGGCTCATCCCCGTCGCCAAGCCCCCGCGCGAGGGTACGGGAGGGACGGCGGCGTGAACCTGCCCCAGATGCACTACACCTCGGCCCCTCCCGGGCCCGACGGCTCCGGCTTCCGGTTCACCGCCGTCTCCCCCGGCGTCCCCTCGTCCGTGCTCCGCGAGGCGGAGCAGCTCGTCGGGTACGAGCCTCCCCGGGACGCGCCCTCGCGGCCCACGGACGAGGAACTCTCCCTGTTCCCGGCGATGTTCAGCTACACCCGGCTCTCGGACGGCAGCGGGCTCCTGAGCCGTACCGTCTACACGGGCGCCGACTACAGCGGCCGCTGGGGCAACTTCCACGCCCACGCCGTCCATGTGACCGACGGCGACCGCCTGCCGGGCGGAAGGGCGCCCATCGCCGCGTGGGACGCGCCGCAGTGGGCCGACCGGACGCCCGACGACCGGACGCCCCCGCCGATCGAGTCGTTCACGTCGCCGCCCTTCTCCGAGATCATCCGGGAGGTCCAGGCGTTCGCCGCCGCCCGCGAGCCCTGGCTCGCTCCCGTCTTCGCGGACCTGCGCCGTCTCGTCGAGACCCCGCACTCGCCGCAGATCGTCCTGGCCGAGACGGACACGCGCCGGATCGCGCTCTGGGTGATGCTGGCCAACGCGGTGCTGCCCCGCGAGGCCTCCCGGACGCTGACGTTCACCACCTACACCCGGCGCCCGCAGCAGGCCCGCCAGCAGATCATCGGGGTGCTGCCCGAGGACGTCAGGTCCGTCGCCGGGCAGCCGCACCGCTACAGCGTCCACGACTGCTCCGACCGGACGCCGCCGGCCCCGCCGGTGGTGCCGGACGTGTGGGCCCGTACCGCCGCCGCCGTCTGGGCCGCCGGGGCGCACGAGCTGTTCACCGAGGCGCGCAGGGTCGCCGGGCCCGAGCAGTTCCCCGCGGGCCCGCTGGCCGTGCTCGCCCTGGCCCACGGCCTCGCCGTGCCCGAGGACGCCCGCGCCGAGGCCCTGATGTGGGTGAACGACCACCACGGCCTCCTCCCCGAGCCGACACTCGCCTCCTTCCTCAAGGCGGTCTGCGTCGTCGGGCCCGGCGCGCCCGAGCTGCCCTCCGGGGTCCTCGCGGAACTCCTCGACTCGCTCCACGGCCACGTGCCGGCCCTGCTGACGGCCCCGCTCACCGCGCGGCTCGTCAGCAGGGCCGTACGTGAGGAGGGGACCGCCCTCCCGCCGCTGCCGCCGGGCGCGCTCCCGGAGCCGTACCGGAGCGATCTCGCGGCGGAATCGGGCGAGGCCCTGCTCGACACGGTCCGCGACCCCCGTACGCCCCTGCCCCGCGTCCACGCGCTGCTGCGGGTGGCCAGGGCGCTCGACGTCGGCTACGAGACGCTGGCGTTCGACCTCGCGAAGCGGGTGCACGACACCCTGTTCGCCGCACCGGACGCGGCGACCGCGGAGGCGCTGCGGGAGATCCTCCACGAGTGGGACAGCCTGCGCGAGACGGTCGCCGCCCGCCTGGAGACGCGGGCGGCCGACGAACCGCAGCGCGTGGCGGCCGTCCTGCGCGAGACGCGGCCGGTCCTGGGCGACACCGGGAACGTGCCGCACCTGCGGATGTGCGCGGCCGCCGCCGAACGGACGCGGGGCACCGGCGCGTCCCCGGGGCCCGACGGCGACCCGGCGTGGTTCCGCGAGCGGATCCCCGAGGCGCACCGGCTGCTCCGCATCGCCGGCGTGTCCCACCTGGACCATCCGCTCGTCCTGCGGACGGCGGTCGCGCTCGTCTGGGACGACCGGACGCCGACGGCGGCCGAGGCCGCGCAGCTGTTGAACGAGAACGGCGTCGGCGCGCACCTCACCGCCGGGACCTGGGACCTCCTGGTGAGCGCCGCGATCGAGGCGCCGGCCGACGACGCCGGGGCGCCGCACCTCGCCGCGCGGCTCCTCTCGGCGGGGCCGGACGCGGTCTCCCGTTCCGTACGGGAAAGCCTCCACCTCCTCGCGTTCGTCGACGCCCTGGAGACGCGGGAGGCGGACGCGACGGTCGCCCAGGGCGGCTGGACCGCCCGGGTCCAGGCGCTCTCCCACAGCGCTCCGGCGAACGTCCGCGACCGCGCGGCCGCCGCACTCGCCCAACGCCTCCTCGGACCGGACCGGCCGAGCGGCCAGCTCGGCGAGCTGGCCCGCAGCGACGACGGCGAGCTCATGGAGGCGTACGCGAACGCGGCCCGCACGCCGGTCATGCGGGACGTCCTGCGGCGGGTTCCGGCGCGCACGGCGGACTGCTACGTCGCCTGGACCGCCCACGTGAAGGCGAGCCCGCGGTGGGACCTCACCCGGCGGACGCTCCTCGACGAGGTGCTGCGGCCCGTCGTCCAGGAGATGGCCGATGTCGAGCTCCGCGCCGTGGAGCACGCCATCGCGGAGCTGTCGGCCGGCCGCGCGGCGGCCTTCCAGGAGTGGAGCCGTCCGACGGGCGCCCTCCGCCGCTTCTTCGGCAAGCGCGCGCGGGGCTCCTCGATGCCGGACGTCGCGTGGAAGGGCGACGTGCAGCCGCCCCCGGGCAGGAAGCCGGACCGGCGCGACCGAGGAGGGCGATGAGATGAACGACTCCGACACCGGCATGACCGGCGGCGAGCTCACCGAGATCGTCCTCACGGTGCTCGTGGCGTTCACCGCCGTGACCGCCGTCCTGGTCTGCCTCGCCTACGCCCTCTGGGCGCTCCTGGCCCTGGTCGTCCGCACGGCCGCGCGGGCCGTCGGGCCGTTCCAGCCGGGGACGGCAGACCCGCGGGTCCTCGCCATCGGCACGGAGCCCGCCCATCCCTCGTACTGGCACGCCCAGGCGTGGCTCGACACGGCGAGCGCGGTCGGGCGGTCGTACGGTGCGCTGTGGGAGCGCTGGCGGGGGCACTGGATGGTCACCGTCGCGGGACGGCTCCTGCGGGGCCGGCGCCCGAAGACCGGACTGCGGGGCTCGAACCCCCTGACCCGGCTGACCATGCGGCTCGTGGCGCCGGGCACGGCGCTCGGCGGTACCGTCGCCACGCTGCTCGCGCTCGCCGTGCACACCGCCGTGCTCGTCGTGTTCTGCGCCTTCGTCGCCGTGTTCTGGGCCGCCTGGCTGCTGACCGTCGGAGCCGTACGGGGTTCCGAGCGCGCCTGGCTCCTCGCGCGCCGGGTCCGGACGACGTGCCCGCACCCGGGCTGCCACCGGCCGTTCCCGATCGCCGCGCACCCCTGCCCGAACTGCCTCTCCGTCCACACCGACCTGCGGCCCGGGCGGTACGGGGTCTTCCGGCACTCGTGCGCCTGCGGACAGCGGATCGCCTCCTCGCTCCTGTCCGGACGGGCCAGGGTCGCCGCCCAATGCCCCGCCTGCGCACGGCCGTTGCCGGAGTCGGTGGGGACCACGCGGGTCGTGCACGTGCCGCTGATAGGCGGCTCGTCCTCCGGCAAGACCATGTTCGTCGCGGCCGTCATCGCCGGGCTCCGCTCCTGGTCGACGCGCGGCAACCTCCACATGGAGCTCGCCTCCGACGCCGACCAGCAGGACGACGAGGCCCTCACCCTGCGGCTCGACCGCAACGACTGGGCCCACAAGACGCAGGGCGACCAGCGCGCCTGGATGATCCTCGTCACCAAGGGACGCCGACGACGGCTCCTCTACCTCTACGACCCCATGGGCGAGTCGCTCCACCAGGCCGAACGGGTGCGCGAACAGCACTACCTCGCCCACGCCGACGGCGTCCTCTTCGTCGTCGACGTCCTCGCCGACCGCACGGTCCGGCGCACCCTCGGCACCACCGACGACACCCTCGCCGACACCGCCCGCCCGGCGGCCCAGGGGCCCGTCGACACCTACCAGGGCCTCGCCGGCGAGCTCGCCGCGCTCACCGGCGGCCGGGGCGACCTCCCGGCGGCCGTCGTCGTCACCAAGCGGGACGTCCTCGACCGCATCCAGTCGCTCCCCGCCCCCGGGGCACGGGTCGACGAGTGGCTGGCCACCATCGGCCTCGGCGGGCTCGTGCGCGGTTTCACCCACGACTTCAAGGCCTCCGCCTTCTGGGCGGTCAGCGCCTCGGCGGCGACCGGGACCGGCGCCCTCGACACCGAACGGCGGCGCGCGGCGGAGCCCGTGCTCTGGCTGCTGCGCCGCACGGGGCTGCGGGTCGACGACCTCATCATGGACGAGAAGGGGGTGCGGCGCGGATGACCGTGGTGACACCGCGGGTGGGACGCGCCCGCAAGACGGTCATGGGCCTCTTCACGACGGCCTGCGTCCTCGTGTTCGGAGCGGCGGTGCTCGGCCTGCTGTACGCGGGACCCGGCCTCTTCGAGGAGGGGCGCGTGCTCTGGGAGGAGTGGCCGAAGCCCTGGGACACCTGGGGTTCCGGGTGAACTCCCCTCCTCACTGGCTTCCCTGACCTTTCGTTACTCCAACCCCTACTCACCCCCAGGAGGCTCTCGTGTCCGAGATCCCCGGCGGCCCCATGGCGAACCGCCCGGTGCACTTCATCTGGCTGCTCGACTGCTCGTACTCGATGCTCGGCGAGAAGATCGGCCAGTTGAACTACGCGATCCGCGAGGCGATTCCGGAGATGCGGTCCGTGGCGCACGACAACCCGGCGGCGCAGCTGCTGCTGCGGACGATCACCTTCTCGACCTTCGCGCGCTGGCACCACAAGGACCCCGTCCCCGTCGACGACTTCACCTGGCAGGACGTGCAGCCCGACGGCGCGACCAACCTCGGCGACGCCCTGACCCTGGTCGCCGGCGAGCTGCGCACCCCGCCCATGCCCGAGCGGGCCCTCAAGCCCGTCATCGCCCTCGTCTCGGACGGCGCGCCCACCGACGACTGGCGCGCCGGACTCCGGGCCATCGAGGCCACCCCCTGGGGCAAGAAGGCGGTCCGCGTCGCCATCGCCATCGGCGCCGACGCGGACCGGAGCGTCCTCCAGGAGTTCCTGGGCAACCCCGAGTTGCGCCCGCTCGACGCCAACAGCCCCAAGCAGCTGGCGGCGGCCATCCGCTGGGTGTCGACCGCGGCGGTCAAGGCGGCCTCGGCGCCGGTGGCCGGGTCGAACGACGTCACCGCCAAGGCGGCGGCTCCCTACGCGCCTCCCGTCCTCGACGATGACGACGACGAAGACGTCGTATGGTGAGCGCGCCACCCGACTGGGAGACGTTCCAGAAGAGCATCCAGGGCGTCAACAAGCCCAGGAACCAGGACCGTTGTCTGATCCGGGGCATCGGCACCGCCAAGGACCCGCTGATCCTCACCGTCGCGGACGGGCACGGCTCGGCCTCGTACCCGCGCAGCCACATCGGCGCGCAGTACGCGACCGAGCTCTTCGCCAACCGGGCCTACGAGTTCGCCACGTCGGTCGCCGACCGCGACCGGCCCGGCTGGCGCGGCCGGCTGCACGACTACGCCCGGATCGGGCTGCCGGAGCGGCTCGTCCGCGACTGGCAGCACGAGGTCCTCGGCCACTGGATGCGGAACCGCACCCCGGACGAGGACCTGGACACCCCGGGGCCGATCCTGCGGCTGTACGGGGCGACCCTCATCGGCGCGGTGCTCACCCCGGACCTGTTCGTCGCCTGGCAGCTGGGCGACGGGGAGCTGACCGTGGTGGACATCGACGGCAGGGTGAGCATGCCACTGGCCCCCGAGGTCGTCGAACTCGGCGACGAGACGGCCTCGTTGTGCACCCGGCAGGCCTGGCAGCTGGTGCGGGTCCACTGGGAGCCGCTGCCCGACCCGGCGCGGGCGCCCCGGCTCGTGACGCTCTCCACGGACGGCCTGTCGAAGAGCTTCGTCGAGGTCGAGGGCTTCGTCGAGTTCGCCGCCGGGCTGCACCGGCGGCTGACCGAGCGGGGCGTGGACGGCCTCACGGACCAGATCCCCCGGTGGCTGGCGGAGGCGTCCCGGCACTCGGGCGACGACACCACCCTCGTCCTCGCGCGGCGGCCGGAGGAGGCGAAGGCCGCGGAGCCGGAACAGCAGCCGGAACCGGAACCCGAACCCGAACCCGAACCGGCGGATGCCGAGGCCGGGTCCTCCGGGGAAACGGGCGACGGGACGACCGCCGAACCCTCCGCCGGGATCACCCCCGAGCCCCCTCCCGAGACCGCCACCGCCCGGACCACCCCCGACGAGACCACCACCGACGAGACCACCACCGACGACAAGGAACGGCCATGAGCGGCATGCTCGACAGCGGAGAGTCGCTGACCACCCAGCGCGGCGAGGCGATCGTCGTCGACCGCCTGCTCGGCTCGGGCGGCCAGGGCGAGGTCTACCGGGTCACCCTGCCCGACGGCAGCGCCAAGGCGCTCAAGTGGTACTTCCCCGACAGCGCGACGCCCCGCCAGCTCGCCATCGTCGAGGACCTGGTCTCCCGGGACTTCGACGACGACCGGTTCCTCTGGCCGACGGACCTCGTCGTCGCCGGCGAGGGCCGCTTCGGCTACCTCATGGACGTGCGCCCCGACCGCTTCCGCGGACTGCCCGAGCTGTTCCGCCGCACCGTGAACACCTCGCTCCGGGCGCTCCTCACCGCCTGCCTGTACACGGTGGAGGCTTACCAGGCGCTGCACTCCAAGGGGATCGCCTACCGGGACATCTCCTGGGGCAACATCTTCTTCGACCCGGCCACCGGCGAGATCCTCGTCTGCGACAACGACAACGCGGTGGTGGAGGGCGACTCCAGCGGGATCTCGGGGACGATGAACTTCATGGCCCCCGAGCTCGTCCGCGGGGACCCCGGCGCCATGCCGGGCACGCAGAGCGACCTGCACTCGCTGTCGGTCCTGCTCTTCATGTTCCTGATGAACCATCACCCCCTCAAGGGCGCGCGGGAGTTGAAGATCCACTGCCTCGACGACGCTGCCGAGCGCAAGCTGTACGGCAAGGAACCGCTGTTCGTCTTCGACCCGCAGGACCCGGACAACCGCCCGGACCCCGTCGAGCACGCCACGGTGACGGCCCTGTGGCCACTGGTGCCGGTGTCGCTGCAGAAGCTGTTCGAGAAGAACTTCACGGTCGGGCTGCACAACCCCTCGGCCCGGGTGCGCGAGTCGGAGTGGCGGGACGCGCTGCGGGCCGCCCGTGACGCCGTCGTGGAGTGCCCGACCTGCGGCAAGGCGAACATGACGGAGCCGCGCACGACGTCCCCCGGCACCTGCTGGAAGGACGGCAGCACGCTCGTCCTGCCGCCCCGGCTGGTGGTGACCACGCCGCCGCCGAGGACCGAGCGGCACATCCTGCTCGGCCGGGCCGCCCAGGTCCACCGGCACCACCTGAACCCCGAGCCGAAGCGGCACGACTACTCGGCCGACCACCTCGTCGCCGAGCTCGTCGAACACCCGCAGAAGCCGGGGCGCTACGGCCTCGCCAACCGCTCCACGACGTCCTGGACGGCCTCCCGGTCCGACGGCACCACCCAGCAGGTGGGCCCGGGCCAGACGGTGCCGCTGCGGTCCGGGCTCACCCTGGAGCTCGACGCCGGGGTCCGGGCCGAGGTGCGGGCCAAGTAGCTCTGCCCGCACCGCCGTTCGTTCCCCGCCGAGGGGATCAGCCGACGAACCGGGTGATCCCCTCGACGAGCGCGAGGCCCCCGCTGCCGACGGCCACGTAGGGCGCGACGGCGTCGAGCGCGGCGCGGACGCGACCCCGGTCGGGGCCGCGTCCCTCGCGCTGGGCGCTCTCCAGCTCCCCGTGGACGATCACCGCCTGCTCGACGACCCCCTGGGCGGCCTGTGCGTCGCGGAGCACCCGGACGAGCTGGGCGGCCATCGCGACGGCCCCGGCCGCGTCGGAACCGTAGTTGTGGACCTGGCCGTTGTCGCCGAAGCTGCTGCCGGAGACCGGGCCGTTGATGTTGTACGTGCTCATCGCTTCCCTCTCTGTCAGGGGCGGGGACCGCCGGGCTGGCCCGGCCCCCCGGGCGGGCCGCCGCCGGGCTGCCCGCCCTGCGGACCGCCGGGGTTGTTGCCCTGCCCGTAGTTGTTGGTCTGGTTGTTGTTGCCGAAACTGCTGCCGGAGACCGGGCCGTTGACGTTGTACGTCTGGTTGCTGATCACCTGGACGGCCTGGTCGTACGAGCTCGTGTCCACGTGGTGCGCCTTGAGGAACTTCTCCGTGGCGATCAGGACACCGCCCTGGAGCCGGTAGAGGTAGTCCCGCGAGTCGGCGCTGTCGTTGGCCGTGACCTGCTTCCAGTCGGAGACGCTGTGGCGGATGCTGCCGGTTGCGCCGTAGTCGTAGATCAGGCGCCGTGCGGCGAGTTCCTTGCGCAGCTCGCGGAGGTCGCGGGCCCGCTTGCGCGCGCCGGCGCGGCGGTCGGCGTTGCGCCTGCGCGCGCACCGGAGGGTCTTCCCCCAGGCCTTCCAGCTCGCTCCGAAGAGCCGGCGGCCCCGCTCGAAGCCGGGGCCCGGCAGGGTGGCGACCAGGCTGTAGACCGGGCTCAGCGGCGGGATCGCGTAGACCAGGACCTCCCAGGAGAGGCTGGGGTGGTAGAGCCGGGCCCGCAGCATCATGGAGACGATCATCCGGCCGCCGTCGCTGATGCGTTCGAGGGTAAGGAAGGTCCGCATCCCGGCGCCGGGGTTGACCACGGCGGAGCGGACGATGTCGGCGCTGATCTGGGCGCGGGGGCGGCCCGGGGGTTCCAGGAGGTCGTCGGCGAGGAGCTGGACGTGGTCCCCGAGCACGTACATCCGGTTCCTGGCCCGGAGCCCTTCGAGGCCCGCGATGTTCGCCATCTCCTTGGCGACGAAGGTGTGCAGGTCAACCGCGTCGAAGGGCTTGATCGCGAGCTTCCGGCCGGGGTTGGCGGGGTCGTCGGCGGGCCGGGAGACGTCGATGGGCTGCCAGACGACGTCCTTGAGCTGCGAGCCGCTGCCGACGAAGGGGTCGGTCGCGGCGGAGACCGTGTACGGCACGACGTTGGCCTTGGCGAGGGCCGTCAGCCGGGTCTCGGCGTCCCGCTCGACGGGATCGGCGAGGGTCTCGGCCGGCCGGTCGCCCCAGTACACGTCCTGGGCGGCGCGCCAGGAGCCGGAGAGGGCCGCCCGGACGATCCAGAAGGCGGCGACGGCGGAGCCCACGACCAGGACGAGCCCGAGCGTCAGGGCGGCGTCGTTGCCGCTGACCAGGCCCCACACGAGGACGGCCCAGCCCGCCCAGAAGGCGAGGTTGAGGGGCGAGAGGAGCCGGTCGCGCCGCTCGGAGCGGCGGGCCGCCTGCCGCGCGTGGCGGGCGAGGGCGACCAGATGGATGCCGAGGGGTAACCCGAGGGCCGCCATCCGGTCGGCGGTGAGCTCGACGTCCACGTCGTGGGCGAAGCCCTCGTCGAGGTGGACGTGGGCGCACAGCTGCCGGGTCACCGAGTCCTGACGGTACGTCGGCAGCTGAGGTAACGGTCTGCGAGCCATGCGGTCTCCCCCTGTGCGTCACCGCACACCCTAGGGCCTGCCACCGCACACCCCCTAGGGAAGACCGCCGCTTTCCGTCAGCCCTCCTCGGGCTCCAGGCGGAGCGAGATGGAGTTGATGCAGTAGCGCTGGTCCGTCGGGGTCGGGTAGCCCTCGCCCTCGAAGACGTGGCCGAGGTGCGAGCCGCAGCGGGAGCAGCGGACCTCGGTGCGGACCATTCCGTGGGTGCGGTCCTCGATCAGCTCGACGGCGGTGCTGTCCTTCGGGTCGTAGAAGGACGGCCAGCCGCAGTGCGACTCGAACTTCTCGTTCGAGGTGAAGAGCTCGGCGCCGCAGGCCCGGCAGGAGTAGACGCCCTTCGTCTTCGTGTCCGTGTACTCACCCCGGAAGGCGGGCTCGGTGCCGGCCTGGCGCAGTACCTGGTACTCCGCCGGGGACAGCTCCGCGCGCCACTGCTCGTCCGGCTTCTCGACCTCGTACGCCATCGTCTCTCCACTCCCTCAGTTCGACAGGCGGGCGAGGAT
The DNA here is from genome assembly GCF_040641575.1 of Streptomyces sp. NPDC020807. Lineage (NCBI taxonomy): Bacteria > Bacillati > Actinomycetota > Actinomycetes > Kitasatosporales > Streptomycetaceae > Streptomyces > Streptomyces sp. NPDC020807. The sequence goes on along the minus strand of NZ_JBFADU010000025.1, from coordinate 26,398 downwards.
CCTCGGACCGAGGTCCGTGACGTCGCCCGCGCCCATCGTCAGAACGAGATCGCCGGGCCCGGCCATTCCCGCGACGACCTCGGGGACGGTCTCCTTGTCGTGGACGGCCGTGACGACGGCGCCCGCGCGCTCGGCGGCGGCGATGATCAGCTCGCTGGTGATGCCGGGGATCGGGTCCTCGCGGGCCGGGTAGATGTCGAGGACGACCGAGGCGTCGGCGAGGGCGAGGGCGTCGCCCATCTCCTTGCCGAGCTCCTGGGTGCGGGAGAAGAGGTGGGGCTGGAAGACGACGAGGAGGCGGGAGGCTCCGGCGGCGCCGCGCATGGCCTCCAGGTCGGCGGTCATCTCGGTCGGGTGGTGCGCGTACGAGTCGATGACCTGGACGCCCTTCGCCTCGCCCTTGAGCTGGAGGCGGCGGCCGACGCCGGTGTAGGCGGTGAGGGCCTGGGCGAGCTCGGCCGGGTCGATGCCGACGCGGGCGCCGGCGGCGAGGGCCGCGGCGGCGTTGTGCGCGTAGTGGCGGCCGGGGACGGAGACGGTGAAGGTGTGCTCGACGCCGTCGAGGGCGACGGTCACCTCGCTCTTCATGCCGTTCGGGACGATCTTGAGGATGCGGGCGTCGGAGTCCTCGGACTCGCCGACGGTGACGATCTCCAGGCCCTCGCGGTCCGCGACGCGGCGGGCGAGCTCGCGGGCACCGGCGTGCTCGCCGACGACGAGGGTGCCGCCGGGGCGGATCTTCGCGGTGAAGGCCTCGAAGGACTCGTAGATCTCGTCCATGGAGGCGTAGTTCGCGTGGTGGTCCAGCTCGACGTTGAGGACGATCGCGACCTCGGGGTCGTACTTCTGGAAGCTGCGGTCGCTCTCGTCGGCCTCGGCGACGAAGACGTCGCCGTCGCCGTGGAGCGCGTTGGTGCCGGGGCCCGCGAGGTCGCCGCCGATGGCGTACGAGGGGTCGAGGCCGAGCTCGGTGAGGGCGACGGCCAGCATCGAGGTGGTGGTCGTCTTGCCGTGCGTACCGGCGACGGCGACGGCGCGCAGGCCGTCCATGAGGGAGGCGAGGGCGTCGGAGCGGTGGACGACCGGGATGCCGAGCTCGGCGGCGCGGGCCAGCTCGGGGTTGTCGGCGCGGATGGCGCTGGAGACGACGACGGCGGAGGCGTCGTCGGCGAGGTGCTCGGCGGCGTGGCCGATGTGCACGGTGGCGCCGAGGGCGCGCAGCGACTCGGCGGTCGGGGACTCCTTGGCGTCGCTGCCCGCGACCTTCGCTCCGCGCTGGGCGAGGATCTTCGCGATGCCCGACATTCCGGCACCGCCGATGCCGATGAAGTGCGGGCGTTCCATGGCGGCAGGGATGGCGGGTGCCATGTGGATCTCTCCCCGGGGTGGTGACGGTCGGACACCCCAGCCTAGTGGTTCCGGCGGAACACCCCCGGAAGTGCCGGAGGGAGTACGGCCGTGGGGGCGCCCCCCCGCCCGGGGGGCGGCCCGGCCCCCGCGGCGCCCCCCGGCCGCGGGCCCCGCCCCCCCCCCCCGCCGTGGTGGCCCGCGCCAACCCCCCCGGTGGGGGCGGTGGTGCTGCGGCGGGGCCCCGCGCCCCCTGCACGGGGCGCGGACACGGCCCGCTCGTCACTCCTGTCCGTCGGCCCGTCCCTCGGCCCGGCCCTCTGCCTGTCCGTCGGCCTCGCTGTGGGCGAAGAGCTTCAGGACGGGCACGCCGACCTTGTGGCGGGCCCGGGAGGCCCAGTCACGGTGGAAGAACTCCTCCACGTAGTGCGGAGCGGTCAGGACGATCACCTCGTCCGCCTCCGCCTCCTCGACCACCGCCTTCATCTTGGTGAGCGGGTGGTCCTCCACGACCTGGCCGACCGCCTCGCAGCCGGCCGCCCGCAGGGACTGGAGGGAGTACTCCAGGGCCTGCTCCGCGGGGACCCGGGCGGCCTTGCCCTCCGGTTCGTCCCCCTCGCGCGCGGCTTCCTTCAGTTCGCCCATGGCGACGTCGTCGATGGCACGCAACAGCACATCGGCCTGGTCACCACGCGGCTGCATAAGGACGATGAAGGACACGCCCTCGTCGCCGTGCAGCGTGGTGACGAACTCCACGTCGACGGACGTGAGGGGCTTCTCGATCATCAGAACGCTTGTGAACACCTCAGGAGCCCTTCTGCGGAAACCATCCTTCCCCGTGCTCGCACGGGGTCTGCGACAGTAAGTGTGCCCAGCGGACGGTAAGCGGAACGACAAATTCCGCCGATTGTCAGATCCGACGGTAGCGGGTGAAGAGGAAGCCGTCCTGCTCCAGCACGGAAGCCACCGTGAAGCGTGTCGGGACGGCGACCGACGGGCCCCCGGCGATCCGCTGGGCGTCGCCCGCCGTCATCGTGGGCGAGAGGGTCAGGCACAGCTCGTCCAGGGCCTCCGCCGCCACGAACTGACCGAGCAGCCGGGGACCGCCCTCCGTCAGCTGGCGGCGCAGCCCGCGCTCCGCGAGGAGCGCCTTGACCCGGCCCGGCTCGACCCCGGCCCCCTCCCCCGCGAAGACCACCTCGACGCCCGCGTCCCTGGCCTCCTGGACCCGGGCGGCGGGGGCCCCGGCCCCGGTGAGGACCAGGGTCGGCACCAGCGGGTCCTGGTAGAGCGGCAGCGCGAAGTCCAGGTGGAGCGAGGCGGTGACCACCGCGATCACGGGTGCGGGCGCCTGCCCGGCCGCGGCCCGGCGGGCGGCGAAGGCCTCCCGCGCCCTGGCGGGGCGGTACCCCTCCAGGCGTACGGTCTCCGCGCCCACCACGACCACGTCCGCGAGCCCGCGCAGGGTGCCGAAGATCCGCATGTCGGCGTCGGAGGAGAGCGGCTGGGAGCGGCCGTCGTGCTGGCCGGCGCCGTCGAGCGAGGAGACCATGTTGGCCCGCAGCCACGGAGTGTCGACCTCCGGATACGCGTAGGCGTCGGCGAGCGCGTCGAGGGACCACTCCCCGTCCTCGGGCGGGGCCCCGGCGTTCCGGGGCACGGCCCCGGCCGCGGTCTCCGGGGCCGGGTCGGCCGCGGCCCCCGGGGCGGCCTCGATGGCGGCCCCGGCAGCGGTCTCGCGGGCTGTCATGTCCGTCACAGGGAGCAGGCGTCGCATCCCCGCAGTCTTGCATGGCGCTTAGAGTGGATAACTGTGTCGACCCGTGCCCTCACCGAAGCGGCCGCCCTCGCGGCGGCCCCGCTCTCGCTCTGCTCGCGAGAGCCCCACGTCCCCGCCGACCGGCTCGTCGCGGAGATGGTGCCGCCGCCGCGCTTCGACTCCGTCCGGTTCGACACGTACCTCCCGGACCCGAACCAGCCCAGCCAGACGGCCGCCGTCAAGACGCTGAGCGGTTTCGCCGAGGGCCTCGGCGGGGCGCACGCCTCCGGCAGCGGCAAGCGCCGCTGGTTCGCCAAGAAGCCCGCCGCCCCGACCGGCCCGCGCGGCGTCTACCTCGACGGCGGGTACGGCGTCGGCAAGACCCACCTGCTCGCCTCCCTGTGGCACGCGACCCCCGCCGAGCCCGCGCTGAAAGCTTTCGGCACCTTCGTCGAGCTGACCAACCTCGTCGGCGCGCTCGGCTTCCAGCAGACGGTCGCGACCCTCAGCGGACACCGTCTCCTCTGCATCGACGAGTTCGAGCTCGACGACCCGGGCGACACCGTCCTCGTCTCCAGCCTCCTCGCCAAGCTGGTCGAGGCCGGCGTGGCGCTCGCCGCCACCTCCAACACGCTCCCCGGCAAGCTCGGCGAGGGCCGCTTCGCCGCCGCCGACTTCCTCCGCGAGATCCAGGGCCTCTCCGCCCACTTCATGCCGCTGCGGATCGACGGCGAGGACTACCGCCACCGCGGCCTGCCGGAGGCCCCCTCCCCGTACACCGACCAGGTCGTCACGGAGACGGCGTACGCCACGCCCGGCGCCTCCCTCGACGACTTCCCGCACCTGCTCGACCACCTGGCCAAGGTGCACCCGAGCCGGTACGGCGCACTCACCGACGAGCTCAGCGCGGTCTGCCTCACCGACGTCCAGCCGGTCCCCGACCAGTCGACGGCCCTGCGGCTCGTCGTCCTCGCCGACCGCCTCTACGACCGCGAGATACCCGTCCTCGCCTCCGGGCTGCCCTTCGACAGGCTGTTCAGCGAGGAGATGCTGAACGGCGGCTACCGCAAGAAGTACTTCCGGGCGATCTCCCGGCTCACCGCGCTCGCGCGCGACGCGAAGGGGCTGGTCGCGCAGTAGCTTGGGGGCCGTACCCGATCGAAAGGGATCCACATGGCCACCGTGCGTCACGCCCACACCGTCTGGCAGGGCGACCTCCTCAAGGGCTCCGGCGTCGTCACGCTCGACTCCTCCGGACTCGGCTCGTACGAGGTCTCCTGGCCGGCCCGCACCGAGGAGCCGAACGGCAGGACGAGCCCCGAGGAGCTCATCGCCGCCGCGCACTCCTCCTGCTTCTCGATGGCCTTCTCCAACGGCCTCGCGAAGGCCGGCCACGCGCCGACCCGCCTGGAGACCAAGGCGGACGTCACCTTCCAGCCGGGTCAGGGCATCACGGGCATCCACCTGACCGTGACCGGCGAGGTCCCGGGCCTGGAGGCGGACCGCTTCCAGGAGCTCGCCGAGGACGCGAAGAAGAACTGCCCGGTCAGCCAGGCGCTGACGGGCACGACGATCACGCTGACGGCCACCCTCTCCTGATCTCCCGTCCGTTACTTTTGTGGCCCGCATGGTTACCATGCGGGCCACACGTCACCTCTGCACCTGCTCTTGTCACCTGCTCCATCCGCCTGTCCGCCAACAGGAAGTGGGTAGTTGCCGCATGTCCGCGACACGACGTCAGATCCTCTCCCGCACCGGCGCGTCCGCCGTCGGGATCGCCTTCACCGGCGCCCTCTCCGAACTCTTCGCCGCCGGTACGGCCACGGCCGCCGCGCCCCGGGGCGGCTACGGCCCGCTGGTCCCCGACCCCGACGGACTCCTCGACCTCCCCGAGGGCTTCCGCTACCGGGTGCTCTCCCGGCAGGGCGACCCCCTCCGCTCCGGCGAGGGGCTCGTCCCCAGCAACCACGACGGCATGGGTGCCTTCGCCGGCCGCCGCGGGCGCGTGCACCTCGTCCGCAACCACGAGAACCGCGCCACCGGGAAGATCGGCGTCCCGACCGTCCCCGGCCTGACCTACGACCCCGCCGCCAGGGGCGGCTGCACGGTCCTCGAACTCGACGGCCGCAACAACGTCCTCGGCGAGCGCGTCGGCGTCGCCGGCACGGCCGTCAACTGCGCGGGCGGGCCCACCCCCTGGAACACCTGGCTCACCTGCGAGGAGACCGAGGACCGCGCCGGGACCAACGGCTACACCAAGGACCACGGCTTCGTCTTCGAGGTCGACGGCGCCGACCCGCACCGCAGCGGCGCCGTCCCGCTCACCGCGATGGGCCGCTTCCAGCACGAGGCCGTCGCGGTCGACCCGACGAGCGGGATCGTGTACGAGACGGAGGACGCGTTCCTCCAGCCGTTCGGGCTCTTCTACCGCTTCCTGCCCGACAGGCCGCTCGGCGGCCTCGGTTCGCTCCGCGCGGGCGGCGCCCTGGAGGCCATGCGGGTGCCCGGCGTCCCCGACCTCTCCGTCGTCCAGGAGCCGGGCACGCGCTTCGAGGGCGTCGAGTGGGTCCCCGTACCGGACCCCCTGGCAACCGAGACCCCCATCCGGCTCCAGGACTTCGGGCCGAGGGGCATCACCCACGCGCAGAAGCTGGAGGGCTGTTACTGGGGCGGGCGGGCCGTCTACTTCGTCTCCTCCTTCGCCCGCGCCTCGGACGGCTCCGGCGCCACCCACTTCGGCCAGGTCTGGAAGTACGAGCCGCACAAGCGCCGGCTCACCCTCGTCGTCGTCTTCGGCCCCGACACGGACGTCCGGCTCCCGGGCGAGTCCCCCGACAACATCTGCCTCGCCCCGAGCGGCGGCCTGATGGTGTGCGAGGACGGGGACGGCGCGCAGCACGTCTTCGGCGTGAGCAGGGAGGGCGAGGTGTACGCGGTCGCGCGCGGCGCGCGCAACATCGGGACGCCCGAGCAGCCGGAGTGGGGCGAGTTCGCGGGTGTCACGTTCTCGCCGGACGGCTCCACGATGTACGTGAACTGCTACACGCCGGGGACGACGTTCGCGGTCACGGGGCCGTGGTGCTGAGCGGCTGACCCCTTCCGGGCTCGCGGGCCGCCGGGTTCCGTCGGAGGATCGGAGGAGGACGGGGGCGGGTCGGCGCGGCGGAAGGGTCACGAGGTGGCGAAGAAGGACGGGAAGAAGAAGCGGTCGCCGGAACCCCGGACGCGGCCGCCGGCCCTCCGGGACGTCCTGCGCGTGCCCGAGGGCGAGCGCCTCGACCTCACCGCGTACGACGCCAAGGCGGTCCCCGCGGGCCCGACCGACAAGGCGTCCGGCCTGGCCGCCACCGCCGCCCTCGCCCCGCGCCTCGCCGACCTCCAGGACCGCCTGTACGCGTCGAGCACCGCCGGCGACCGCCGGCGGCTGCTCCTCGTCCTGCAGGGCATGGACACCAGCGGCAAGGGCGGCACGGTCAAGCACGTCATCGGCCTCTTCAACCCGTCCGGCTGCCGCATCCGCGCCTTCAAGGCGCCGACCCCGGAGGAGCAGAACCACCCCTTCCTCTGGCGGATCATGAAGGCTCTGCCCCAGCCGGGCGAGATCGGCATCTTCGACCGCTCGCACTACGAGGACGTCCTCATCGCCCGCGTCCGCGAGCTGGTCCCGCGCTCCCAGCTCGGCCGCCGCTACGCCCAGATCAACCGCTTCGAGAAGTCCCTCGCCGACGACGGGGTGACGGTGGTGAAGGTCTTCCTCCACCTCTCGTACGAGGAGCAGCGCGACCGGCTGCTCGAACGCCTGGACAACCCGGAGAAGCACTGGAAGTTCAGCCCGGGCGACATCGAGGAGCGCGCGATGTGGCCGTCGTACCGGGAGGCGTACGAGATCGCCCTCGAACGCTGCTCGACGGACGAGGCCCCCTGGTACCTGGTCCCGGCGGACCGGAAGTGGTACCGGAACTGGGCGATCAGCCGGCTGCTCCTGGAACACCTGGAGGCGCTGGACCCGACGTACCCGGCGGGCGACTTCGACGTGGCCGAGTGCCGGAGGCGGCTGCTCGCCACCTGAGCGGTACGTGGCGGCCGTACCGATCCGCTACTCGTAGGAACCCGCCGGCGTCCCACCGCCCCCCGCGTCCCGGACGGATGTCGATCGGTTAGCTTCCGAGCGTGAACATTCCTGTACGAAGGATGGCGGTGCTCGGCCTCCTCGGCGCCGTTCTGGCCGGTTGCGGTGGCGGCGGGGCTCCCGAGAAGCCGGCGCCCGCCACCCGTACCCCCGGCGCGGGCACGAGCGCCAGCGCCCCCGCGCCCGGCCCCAAGGCCGACCCCGCCCGGCGCGCGCCGGCCGCCCCGCCCACCCTCGCGCCGGGGCCCGACGGGCTGACGCCCGTCTACAGCCGTCGCGCGCGGACGGGCGGCGAGAAGGTCGTCGCGCTCACCTTCGACGCGGACATGACCGCCGATCAGGGGCCGCGGGCCGCGCGCGGCGAGCGCTTCGACAACCCGGGACTCGTCGCGACCCTGCGCCGCCTGAAGGTGGACGCCACCGTCTTCATGACGGGCCGCTGGGCGGAGGAGTACCCCGACCAGGCGAAGTCCCTCGGCACCGACCCGCGCTTCGAGATCGCCAACCACTCCTACAGCCACTACGCCTTCGCGTCCCCCTGCTACGGCCTGCCGACCCTCGGGGGCCCGGACATGGCGGCCGACGTCCAGCGCGCCTTCGACGCCTTCCGGGACGCCGGGGCCGTCAACGTCGTCCCGTACTTCCGCTTCCCCGGCGGCTGCTACGACGACGCCGCCCTCCGCGCGCTCGCGCCCCTCGGCGTGACGGCGGTGCAGTGGGACGTGGTCAGCGGCGACGCCTTCGCCAAGGACGGGAACGCCGTCGCCGAGCAGGTGCTCGACGGGGTGAGGCCGGGGTCGCTCGTCGTCATGCACTGCACGCGCAGCGCCGCCCCCGTCACCGAGCAGGCGATCCGCCGGATCGTCCCCGAGCTCCGCGCGCGCGGCTACCGCTTCGTGAAGGTCTCGGAGCTCATGCGCTGAGGCGGCTCCCCGTCGCCCGGCACGAGACGGCCGCCGTCGCCGCCGCGAGGAGCACCGCCCCGACGGCCGCCGTCCACGACGGCGGCGCCCCGGTGACCACGGCCGTCAGGGCGTGCTTCGCCGGGGAGCCGGTGGTGACGAGGGCGAGTAGCGAGCCGAGCACCAGGGCCAGGACCGACCAGCCGGGGGCGTTCACGAACGGGCGGCTCGCCAGGGCGCCGACCGCCGCGCCCGTCAGGACGCAGGCCGCCGTCACCAGGAACCCGGTCGCCAGGGCGGTGGGCGCGCCCACCGTGCGCCGGTCTCCGAGCGCGGTCACGCCGAGGACGGCGGCCGTGCCGAGGAGCCCCGGCAGGGCGGTGCCGGTGAGGAGCGCCGCGAGGTGGGCGCGGGCGCGGCCGGCCGCCGCCGCGACGACGTCCCGGGCGGCGGGCGGCTCCTGGGTGAGGCAGATCCGTACGGACCAGGCCGCCACCGGCAGCAGCCCGGCCGCCGCGAAGCCGAGCGCGCCGAGCACGGGCTCGCCCGGGCGGACGCCGACGGCGAGGAAGGCCGCGTGGAGCAGGACCGGCGGCAGCCAGCGCTGCGAGCGGAGGAGCAGCCCCGCGTGGTACCCGATCAGCGCCGTCATGCCCGTACCGCCTCCTCCGCACGGAGTTGCCGGATGTGCCAGAAGGCGGTGAGGAGCGTTTCGAGCAGGGCGTCGGAGTGGGCCTCGTGCACGGTGAAGACCAGGGTGTCGGGGGCCGGGGAGGGCTCGACGAGAGGCTGCCCGGGGAGGAGGACCGCCTCCGGGAGGGGCTCGCCGCCGGAGGCGGTGATGCGGACCAGGGGCGTGCGGAGCGTCCCGGAGGAGGACGCCTCCGCCGCCTCCCGTACCGCTCCCGTCTGCGCCGCCTCACACACAGCTCCCGTCACCGCCGCCTCACGCACCGCACCCGCCTCCACCGCGTACACGGCGTCGGCCTCTCCCGCGAGGCGGCGCGGGTCGTGGTCGACGAAGACGACCGTGCCGCCCGCCGCGACCCGCTCGCGGACCGCGCGGTCCAGTTCGGCGCGCGCGCCGGTGTCGAGGCCTGTCCAGGCCTCGTCGAGGACGAGGAGGCCGGGGTCGGCGAGCAGGGCCTGGGCGACGGCGACCTTCTGGCCGGTGCCCTTGGAGAGTTCGGCGAGGGGGGTACGGGCGTACGCGGCGGCGCCGAAACGTTCCAGCCACTCCCCCGCGCGGGCCCGCGCGGCCGGTCCGCCGAGGCCCTGGATCCGGCCGAGGTGGGAAAGGTAGTCGACGGCCGTGAAGGGCAGGGCGGCGGGGAAGCGCTCGGGGACGTACCCGGTGCGGGGCGGGCGGCCGGTGATCCGGCCCTCGGTCGGGGCGTCGATGCCCGCGAGGAGCCGGAGCAGGGTCGACTTGCCCGTGCCGTTGGTGCCGACGCAGCGCACCAGGGTGGCGGCGGGCAGGGCGAGGTCGACCCCGCGCAGGACCCACGGCCCGCGGAGCCCGTACCGTCGCCCGACCCGCTCGGCCCTCAACGCGCGGCCCTCAATGCGACGCGTTCTTCTGCGGGGTGAGCTCGCTCGGGCGGACGACGACGAAGCCCTGGCCGTCCAGCCTGAGCTGGACCGCCTCGCCCGAGCCGCCACGGAGCATCGAGCCGAGGGACTGGGAGCGGTGCAGCGACGTGACGAGCTGCTCGCTCCAGCCGACGACGGCGTCGGTGTCGACGCACACGGGGGCCTGCGGGGTGACGGGGATGACGATCGGGCTGCCCTCGCACATCAGGGCGACCTTGCCGCGGCCGGTGAAGACGGAGTTGAAGAGGCCGCCGCCGGTCATCCCGGCGCCCTTCACCGTACGGATCTCGTAGTGGAGGGTGGAGTCGAAGCAGAGGACGTTGCGGCCGTTGACGGAGAAGGCGTCGCCCGGCTCGATCTCGACGATGAAGCAGTTCTGCGCCTCGTGCGCGAACCATGCCTCGCCCTGCCCACTGACGGTCATGAGCGCCAGGCCCTCGCCGGTGACGGCCCGCTTGAGCATGCCGCCGATGCCCTGGCCCTTGCGCTCGAAGCGGAGGTCGCCGCGGAAGGCGATCATGGCGCCCTGGCGCGCGTACATCTCGCCGTTGACCGTGTACTTGACGGACTTCGCGTTCTGCAGGGTCATGCCGGGGAAGTCGGCCGTCTCGGCGAGGTGTTCGCCGACGAAAAGATCGCTCTTCATGGGCAGCATCCTGACGTGCGGACCTCCCGTGCCACAACAGGCCCCCCTGCCGTACCGGGCGTCGGTGGCAGACTTGCCGGGTGAGCAGTGACAGCAGCAACGACACCACCGACCCCCGCGACGAGAAGCCGCAGTTCGTCCTCCCCCTGGTCGTCCGCATCGAGCGCGACGCGCCCCCGGCCCGTACCGACGCCCTGGAGACCGCCGCCCGGGCCGTGATGGCGATCCTCACCGACGAGCGCTCGCTCGGCGAGGGCGAGGACCGGGGCGAATGGGCCCGGGCCATGGCGGACTGGGAGGACGCCCGGATCCGCAAGGTCGTGCGGCGGGCGCGCGGCGCGGAGTGGCGGAAGGCCGGGGCGCTCCCCGGGATCACCGTGACCGGCGAGACGGCGGAGGTACGGGTCTTCCCGCCGGTGCCGCTCGACGGCTGGCCCAAGGAGCTGGCCAAGCTCCAGGTCTCCGGCACCGACCTCGACGACCCGGCCGAGCCCGGCCCCGTACCGGACGGGGCCGTGACGCTCTGGATCAACCCCGGTGTCGACATGTCGGCAGGCAAGACGATGGCGCAGGCCGGACACGGCGCGCAGCTGCTCTGGTGGGCGATGCCGGACACCGACCGCAAGGCCTGGCAGGAGGCGGGCTTCCCGCTGGCCGTCCGCACGGCGACGCCGGAGCGGTGGGCCGCGCTGGCGGCGGACGACAGCGGCCTCCCGGTCGTCCGGGACGCCGGGTTCACGGAGATCGCCCCCGGCAAGACGGTCGTCTCCGAGGGCAGCGACCTCTACGCTCCGCACCTGCGGCTGGCGCGGCCGTAGGACACTCGGGGGCATGAGCCATCACTCGGGCCGACGTACCGGTCGGCGGGCGAGCCAGGTCGTGTCCCTGCTCCTGTTCTTCCTCCTGGCGGGGATCGACGCGCTCGTCCGTCTCCCCGCCCGGTGGCGGGCCCGGCTGATCGCCCGGTCGCGTGCGGTCCGGCAGGAGCGGAAGCGGGCGGAGCGCGAACTGCGGGCGCGCGCCCAGGAGTTCGCCGAGGCCGCCCCGTGGGGCCCGCCCGTGCGCACGGAGCTCGTCGACCGGTGCTCCCCGGGCGGGGGCCGGAACCTCTTCGACCCGAACCCGGCGCCGCGACCCGTCCTGACCTGCGTCATGCGGATCCACCTGCACTTCCTCGCGGACGGGCCCGTCGAGGACCTCGCCGACGGCCTCCGTGCCGAGGGGCCCGAGCTGCTGACCTCCGACGGGCCCGACGGCGACGGCCGGACGAGGATCGAGTGGACCCGCACCGTGCGCTACCACACGGTCTGGGGAAGGGCGCGCGGGTGAGCGTCAGGAAGACGGCCGGACGGATCGTGACCGGCGTGTTCGTCGTGCTCGTCGGCGTGCTCGTCCTCTTCCTCGGCCTCCTCCTCCACTGGACGTGGTCGAACCAGGGCTCGGTCCGCCCTCCCGCCGTCCCTCACGGTGGCACCGCCCCACCCGCCTGTCCCCCTGGCCCCCGCCGTCACCGCGCTCCCCGCCCTGACCTGCTGAATCCCGCCTTCCGGGGCACGCCCGGGGCGGAAACCTCAAATGTAGCTCTGAACGTCCCCCTCCTTGGATTCGAACGTCCGCCTCCGGGTCATCACCCCGGTGACCGAGAACGGAAACAGGGGGGACGGGTACATGGGGGACAGGACGGAGCTCGGCATCGGCATCGGCTGGCGTCCCGAGATCGCGGAGGCGGTCGAGGCGCTGCCCGGAGTCGACTGGGTCGAGGTGGTCGCGGAGAACATCTGCGCCGGCCACCTGCCCGACTCGCTGGTCCGGCTGCGCGAGCGCGGCGTGACGGTCGTCCCGCACGGCGTCTCGCTGGGGCTCGGCGGGGCCGACCGGCCGGACCCGGCGCGGCTCGCCGCGCTCGGCGAGACGGCCCTCGCGCTCGGGGCGCCGCTCGTCACCGAGCACATCGCGTTCGTGCGGGCCGGGGGGCCGCTCACCGCCTCTCCGCAGCTCGAAGCCGGGCACCTGCTGCCCGTGCCCCGGACCAGGGACGCGCTCGACGTGCTCTGCGAGAACGTGCGGATCGCGCAGGACGCGCTGCCCGTGCCGCTCGCCCTGGAGAACATCGCCGCGCTCATCGCCTGGCCGGGCGAGGAGATGACGGAGGGGCAGTTCCTGGCGGAGCTGGTGGAGCGTACGGGGGTGCGGCTCCTCGTCGACGTCGCCAACCTGCACACCAACCACGTCAACCGCGGCGAGGACCCCGCGAAGGCCCTGGCCGAACTGCCGGTGGAGGCCATCGCGTACGTCCACGTCGCCGGCGGCGTCGAGCGCGACGGGGTCTGGCACGACACCCACGCCCACCCCGTGCCGCGCGCGGTCCTCGACGTCCTCGCGGACCTCTCCGCGCGGGTCTCGCCGCCCGGGGTGCTCCTCGAACGGGACGACGACTTCCCGTCCGCCGACGAACTGGCGGACGAGCTGGAGACGATCCGGGAGACCGTGATCAGGGAGAACCTGATCCAGGAGAGCCTGCGGACGGTCCGGGAGGTCCGGGAAATCCGGGAGCCCGCCACGCCTCCGCTGCTCATCGGCGCCGGCGCCCGGGTGTCGGGCGGGGCGATGCCCGTACCCGTCGTCTCCGTCGACCTCCCCCGGCCTTCGGAGCCGTACGAGGCCGAGGTTCCCGTCGCCACCGACGACGCCCGGCAGCGCCTCGGTCTCGCGCAGGCCGCCCTGCTCTCCGCGCTCGTCGCGGGCACCCCCGCGCCCGAGGGCTTCGACAGCCGGCGGCTCGGCGTGCAGAGCCGGGCGCTCGCCGCCAAGCGGGCCGGTGTCGTCGCCAGGGTCGCGCCGGAACTGCCGGAGATCCTCGGTACGGGTTTCCGGCCGGCGTTCCTCGCGTACGCGCGGTCCCGCCCCATGACCGGCGGCTACCGCCGGGACGCGCTCGACTTCGCCGAACACCTGCTGCTCGCCGACCGCCCCGAGGACCCGGCCGCCCGGCGGCGCCTCACCGAGTGGTGGCAGGACCGTTCCGGCAGCCGCCCGCCCGGCCGCGCCACCCGTCTGGTGCGGGCCGCCCGTCACGCACTCGTACGGAGATGACCATGGACACGCTCCTCGTCCTGTACTACGCGGCCGGCCTCACCGGCATCGTCCTGCTCGTCACCCGGGTCGTCCGCGCGCGGCGCGGCCGGGGCGGCGACGCCACCGTCCACGACCGGTACGAGGCGGCGTTCCTGCACGGCGGACCCGCCAGGGTCGTCGACACCGCCCTCGCCTCCCTCCAGGCGGACGGCCGCCTCGCGATCGGCGGCCCGGGGATCGTCTCCGCCGTCAGGGCCGTCGCCCACGACCCGGTCGAACGGGCCGTGCTCCAGGAGCTCGCGGCGGCCCCGCACGGGGCCCTGCACCACCTGCGGCTCGCCGTGATGCGGCACCCCGCGGTGCAGGAGATCGGCGACGGGCTCGCCGCGCGCGGCCTGATCGTCACCCCGGCCGCGCGGCGCGCGACGCTCCGCTGGTGCGGGGCGCTCGGGCTGTCGGCCTTCGTCCTCTTCCCCGTCGCGGTCGCCCTCACGATGGTCGACTTCGCCGACTCGTACGAGATGACGGTGCCGTTCGTCGTGAAGGTGGTGCCGGTCCTGCTCGTCGCGGGGATCACGGCGATGGTGTGCGCGGCGGTCTCCGCGAAGCAGATCACCGGCGCAGGGCAGCGGGCCGTCCTCGCGTACATGCGCGCCCACGGGCACGTCGGCGACGCCGGGCACCTCGTCGCCCTCTACGGCCTGCGGGTGCTGCCCGACCCGGTCCTGCGCGAGCAACTGCTCGCCGCGGCCCGGGTGTACGGAGGTCCGCGCGGGCGCGGCGGGCGCGGCGGCGCCCGGCGGACGCACACCCACTCCTCGTCGTCGAACACGGACCTCGCCCTCGCCGGGGTGCCCGCCTTCTGGTGCGCGGAGAACAGTTCCTGTGGCGGGGGCGGGGGCGGAGGCTCGTGCTCCGGCGGGGGTTCCTGTTCCGGTGGCGGGTCGAGCTGCGGTGGCGGCGGGTCGAGCTGCGGCGGGGGCAGCTCCTGCGGGAGCTCCAGCTCCGGGAGTTCCTGCGGAAGTTCCAGTTCCGGCAGCTCCTGCGGCGGCGGCTCCAGCGGCTGACGCGCCCGTTCGAGTGGCGAGGGGGCCCGACCTCCCGTAGAACCAGGGCATGGTCTGGGTTCCCCTCCTCCTCGTCGCCTGCGTCGTCGCCGCCGTCGGATGCACACGCCTGTGCCGGGCCACCCTCGCGGCGGCCCGGCCCGCCGCCCCGGGCGCGGGCGTCGACGACCACCCCGGACTCACCGTCCAGGAAGCCGCCTACCTCGCCGGCGGCCCGCTGCGCGTCACCGACCTGACCCTCGTCTCCATGCACCGGCAGCGGCGGCTGCTGCTCGCCCACACCGGCTGGGCGACCGTCGTCGACGCCCGGGGCGTCGACGGCGTCGAGCAGGCCGTGCTCGGGGCCATCGGTCCCGGCGGCCAGGCCCCGATCCCCGCCGTCCGGCCCGTGGTCTCCGCCGCCGAGCCGGTGCGCTCGCTCGCGGAGCGGCTCGTCGACCGGGGCCTGGCCGTGTCCGAGACGGGCCGCCGGGAGATCGCGGCGGGGCTGCGCGCGGTGCGGTTCGCCTTCCTCCTCTCCCTCGGTCTCGGCACGGCGGCCGCGCTGCTCGTCCCCGGAGCCGAACGGGGCGTCGTGATCGCCGCGTTCACGCTGCCGCTCCTCGCGTCCGGGCTCTGCCTGGCCATCGGCGGCATCGAGATCTACCCGTACACGAGCTGGGCGTCCCCCGCCGGGCAGCGGCTGCTGTCCGGGCTCGGCGGGCGCCGTGACGAGCCCGCCGACCCGCTGACCGCGCTCGCGACGCGCGGCCCCGCCGTCCTGGAGCCCGAACTCCGCGCGGCGCTCCGGGGACACGCTCCCGTACGCCTCCCCTAGGTCCTTTACTTCGCCTCCGGGGCGCGCCGACGATCTCCCATGCCTTCCCCCGCGCTGTACGGAGCCCTCACCGCCCTCCTCTTCGCCTCCTCCCTGCCCCTCACCTCCCCCGCGCGCGACGCCCCGCCGTCCGAGGCGCGCGGTACCGGGCTCGCCGCCCGCAGGGCCGCCGCCGAGGGGATCGCCTGGGCCGCCTGCCCGGCCGCCGAGCAGCTGCCGCCGTCCGTCCTCTGCGGCACGGTCCGCGTGCCCCTCGACTACGCCGATCCCGAGGGGCGTCGGATCCCGCTGACCGTCAGCCGCGCCCCCGCCTCCGGGCCGGCCGCCGAACGGCAGGGCGCGCTCCTCTTCAACCCCGGCGGGCCCGGCGCCTCCTCGACGTACTTCCCGCTCGCCGCCGGACTCCCGGAGTGGAAGCGGATCTCGGCCTCGTACGACCTCGTGGGCTACGCCCCGCGCGGGGTGGGCCGTTCGGCGCCCGTCTCCTGCGAGGACCCGGCGGGCCGCGCGACGGGCCCGACACCCGCGCCGACGTCGCCGTCGGAGACGTACAAGAAGGAGCGGATCGCGCGGGCGCAGACGTACGCGGAGGGGTGCGCGCGCCGGACGGGCGCGGGGCTGCGCCACTACCACTCGCTCAACAACGCCCGGGACCTGGAGGTCCTGCGGGCCGCGCTGGGCGAGCCGCGCCTCACCTATCTCGGGGCCTCGTACGGCACGTACATCGGCGGCCTGTACGCGACGCTCTTCCCGCACCGGGTGCGGCGGATGGTCCTCGACGCGCCGGTCGACCCGACGCCGTCGAAGGTCTGGTACGGCAACAACCTCGCCCAGTCGGAGGCGTTCGAGGGCCGGTGGCTCGACTTCCGCACGTGGGTGGCGAAGCACGACGCGGTGTACGGGCTCGGGGCCACCGCCCGCGCGGTCGCGACCAGCTACGACCGGGCGCGGGCCGCGCTCGCCGCGCGCCCCGCGGGCGGACGGGTCGGGCCCGGGCAGCTGCACGGGGCGATGCTGGCGGCCGGGTACGACGACCGGTTCTGGCCGTCGCGGGCGGCGGCGCTCTCGGCGTACCTGAAGGGCGATCCGGAGCCGCTGGTCGCGCAGGCCGCGCCGCCGGCGGACCCGGCGCCCGACGCCGGCAACGGGCGCGCGGTCTACACGGCGGTGGAGTGCAACGACGCCCCCTGGCCGGAGGAGTTCGCCGTCTGGGACCGGGACAACACGGCCCTCGCCCGGCGCGCGCCCTTCGAGACCTGGGACAACGCCTGGATGAACCTGCCCTGCGCGTACTGGAAGGCGCCCCGGCAGCGACCGCTCGACGTGCGGACGGGCCCGGGGGTGCTCCCGCCGGTGCTGATCCTGGCGGCGGAACGGGACGCGGCGACGCCGTACGCGGGAGCCCTCGAACTGCACCGGCGGCTCGCGGGCTCGGCGCTCGTGACGGAGCGGGGCGCGGGCACGCACGGGATCGCGGGCGGGCCGAACGCCTGCGTGAACGGCTACTTGGAGGACTACCTGCTCGGGGGCGCGCTGCCGAGGCCCTCGCTCGACGACAGCACCCCGGAAATGACGCCGGTGCGGCGCGCGTCGTGCGCGCCGCACCCGGAGCCGGACCCGGTGTCGCTGGAACGGGGGGCAGCGAAGACGCCCGCCGTCTGATCTTCCGGGTCGAGGGGTGGCGCGTCCGGCCGGAAGCCGGACCGCCACCTGGTTCGTACGGCCTTGTCAGGCCAGGGCCCCGTCGGGGCCGGGGCCTCGGTCAGGCCAGGCCCGCCACCAGCTCGGCGACGCTCTTGCGGCGGCCGGTGTAGAACGGGACCTCCTCGCGGACGTGCATCCGCGCCTCGGAGGCGCGCAGGTGGCGCATGAGGTCGACGATGCGGTACAGCTCGTCGGCCTCGAAGGCGAGCAGCCACTCGTAGTCGCCGAGCGAGAAGGAGGCGACCGTGTTGGCGCGGACGTCGGGGTAGCCGCGGGCCATCTTGCCGTGGTCGGCGAGCATGCGGCGACGGTCCTCGTCCGGCAGCAGGTACCAGTCGTAGGAGCGCACGAAGGGGTAGACCGAGACGTAGTCGCGCGGGGTCTCGTCGGCCAGGAAGGCCGGGATGTGCGACTTGTTGAACTCGGCGGGGCGGTGCAGCGCCATGTTCGACCAGACCGGTACGAGGGCGCGGCCGAGCCTGGTGCGGCGGAAGAGGTTGTACGCCTCCTGGAGCTCGTCGCTCGTCTCGGCGTGCCACCAGATCATCACGTCGGCGTCGGCGCGCAGACCGGAGAGGTCGTACGTGCCGCGGACGGTGATGTCCTTGGCGGCGAGCTGGTCGAACAGCTCCTGGACCTCGTCGGCGTAGCCGGCGCGGTCCTCGGGAAGGTTGTCGCGCAGCTTGAACACAGACCACAGGGTGTAGCGGATGACCTCGTTGAGGTCCTTCGCCTTCTTACCGGCGTTCGGGATCTTTTCGGGCGCACTCATACGCCTATTCTCGCCCGTCACGAGGAGTGCCCCGCACCGGGGTCGGTGCTTTTCGACGTGGCGATGATCTCGTCCCCGATCTTCCCCGCGATCTCACGGGTGATCTCGTCGGCCGCGCGCTGCGCCGAGGCGACCGTGGCGGGGATGCCGACGCCGTCGTACGCGGCTCCCGCGACCCGCAGTCCGGGCAGCGCGGCGACGGCCTCGCGGACGCGGGCGACCCGGGCGAGGTGGCCGACGGGGTACTGGGGAAGGCCGCCGATCCAGCGGGTGACGGTGGTGGCGACGGGGCGCGCGGCGAGTCCGGTGGCGGCGCCGAGGTCCTTGAGGGAGGCGGCGACGAGGTCGGCGTCCTCGCGGTGGACCTGGTCCTCCTCGCCGTGGCGGCCGACGGAGGTGCGGAGCACGAAGAGGCCGGGGGCGCCGTCGCCGATCCAGTTCCACTTCTGGCTGGCGAAGGTGGAGGCCTTGACGGTGTGGCCGTCGACGGGCGGCACGAGGAAGCCGGAGCCGGGCAGGGCGGGCACGTCCTCGCGGCGGAAGGCGAGCGTGACGAGGGCCATGGAGGCGTACTCGACGGCGGCGAGCTCGGAGGCGGCGGCCGGCGCGTGCTCGGCGAGGAGCCGGGCGGCGGGGCCCGCGGGCGTGGCGAGGACGACGGCGTCGGCGGCGAGGACGCGGTCGCCCGCGTGGACCTCCCAGCGGTCCCGTCCGACGCGGCGCAGGGCGGTGACGGGGGCGTCGGTGACGATCTCGCCGCCCGCGGCGCGTACGGCGTCGGCGACGGCGGCGGGCAGGGTGCCGACCCCGCCCTCGACGCCGAGGAAGACGGAACCGGCGAGGCCGGCGGCGAGGCCGGTCCCGCCGCCGCCCGCGTCGACGGGGGCCGCGGCGGCCCCGGCCCGCTGGACGGCCTGGACGGCGGCGGAGAGCGTGGGGTGGCGGCGGGCGGCCTCGAAGAGGGCGGGGACCGCGGCCTTCATGGAGATGCGGTAGGCGTCGCCGGCGTACACCCCGCCGAGGAGGGGCTCGACGAGCCTGTCCACGACCTCGTGGCCCATGCGCTCGGAGACGTACGCGCCGATGGCGATGTCCTCGC
Organism: Streptomyces sp. NPDC020807; assembly: GCF_040641575.1. NCBI lineage: Bacteria > Bacillati > Actinomycetota > Actinomycetes > Kitasatosporales > Streptomycetaceae > Streptomyces > Streptomyces sp. NPDC020807. Next base: position 7,488 of record NZ_JBFADU010000025.1, on the reverse strand, counting down.
CGATCTCGGTCGGGGGCAGCTCGGCGTCGCGGCCGATGCGGCGGGCGCCCTCCTCGGAGAGGAGGCCCTCGACGGCGGCGGCGGTGCCGGGGACGCCCATCACGTGCCCCTTGGGCATGGGGACGAGCTCGCCGCGGGACCAGACGGACGCGGTCGTCGTGGCCGGGGCCTGGAGCCGGTCGCCGAGGCCGACGGCCTCGGCGAGCGCGATCGCCTCGGGGCGGCGGGCGAGCAGCGACTCGGCGCCGAGGTCGACGGCGGCGCCCGCGATCTCCCCGGCGCGGAGCTTGCCGCCGAGCCGGTCGCCCGCCTCCAGGAGGGTGACCCGGTGGCCGTCGGTGACGAGCCGGTGGGCGGCGGCGAGGCCGGCGATGCCGCCGCCGATGACGACGACATGAGCTCCGGCGTGGGGTCCCGTGGTGTCCGCGTTCATGGGACCACTCTCTCAAATCGCCCGCGCGCTCCCGTTCCGAGGCCGGACCGTGACCGCATCGCTACCGGGGAGCGCAACCCCGCCGCCCGGCCCGTACGTCCAAGGGGCACGTTCACCGAGTCCCCGGGGGGATCACATGCGCGGTATCCGCACGACGAAGAGAAGCACCACCGGAACGGCCGCCGCGGCGGCCCTGCTCACGGCCTCGCTCGTGCTGACGGGCTGCGGCGCGGGCGGTTCGAGCCTCGACAGCGGCAAGGGCGGCGGGTACGCCGCGCGGGGCGACGCCAAGGGCGTCACCGACGGTTCCGGTGGTTCGGAGGCGGTCGAGGAGCAGTCCGCGGCGGGGAAGCCGTCGGACGCGAAGCCGGTCAGGCAGCAGCACGTCATCCGTACCGCCTCGCTCACCGTCGAGGTCGAGGACGCCACCAAGGCGCTGGTCACCGCCCGCCGGGTGGCAGCGGGCGCCGGCGGGCGGGTCGAGAACGAGTCGACGGAACGGCTCGACGACACGTACGTGATGTCCAGGGTCGTCCTGCGGGTGCCGCAGGAGCAGTACGACGCGGTCCTCGTCGAGCTCGCGGGCACGGGCCGGCTCCTGAACCGCAAGGCGGACGCGAAGGACGTCACCGAGCAGGTGGTGGACGTCGAGAGCCGGATCGCGACCCAGCGGGCGAGCGTGGCGCGGGTGCGGGCGCTGATGGACAAGGCGGAGAAGCTGGCCGACGTGGTGACGCTGGAGGGCGAGCTGAGCCGCCGTCAGGCGGACCTGGAGTCGCTGCTCGCCCAGCAGGCCTCGCTGAAGGACAGGACGACGCTGGCGACGATCACCCTGGAGCTGACGGAGAAGGAGAAGCCGGAGGCGGCGAAGGACCCGGAGGACGAGCGTCCGGGGGTCGGGGACGCGCTGAGCGGCGGGTGGAACGCGCTGGTGGACGCGGTCGCGTGGATCGTGGTCGTGCTGGCCGCGCTCGCCCCGTGGCTCGCGGTGGCGCTGGGCGCGTTCCTCCTCTGGCGCCGTTTCGTCCGCCCGCGCCGCGCGGCGCGGGCGGCGGCCCAGGCCCCCGCCGTGGCGCCCGGCACCCAGCGCAACGCGGCGGGTGCCCCGATCGCCCCGGTGGCCGGCGCGGGCGAGGAACCCTCGGAAGGTCCCGCCGGGAAGTAGGTCCGTCGTATGTTCGTCGTATGACGGAGCGACTGGTGGTCATCGGTGGCGACGCGGCGGGGATGTCCGCGGCGTCGCAGGCACGCAGGCTCAGGACGCCCGGGGAGCTGGAGATCGTCGCCTTCGAGCGCGGTCACTTCTCCTCGTACTCGGCCTGCGGCATCCCGTACTGGGTCGGCGGCGACGTGGGGACACGGGACGAGCTCGTCGCCCGCTCCCCCGAGGAGCACCGGGCCCGGGACATCGACCTGCGGATGCGGACGGAGGTGACCGCGATCGACGTGGCGGGCCGCCGGGTCCGCTCGCGGGACCTCGACGCCGGTACGGAGGCGTGGACGGGGTACGACAAGCTGGTGATCGCGACGGGGGCGCGGCCGCTGCGCCCGCCGCTGCCGGGGATCGACGCGCCCGGCGTCCACGGGGTGCAGACCCTGGACGACGGGCAGGCGCTCCTCGACTCCCTGGAGCAGGCCGAGGGGCGTCGGGCCGTGGTGCTCGGCGCCGGGTACATCGGCGTGGAGATGGCCGAGGCGCTGCTCGCCCGGGGTTTCGAGGTCACCGTCCTGACCCGGGGCGAGCAGCCGATGACGACGCTCGACCCCGACATGGGGCGGCTGGTGCACCGGGCGATGGACGGCCTGGGGATCACGACGGTCGTCTCGGCGACCGTCACGAAGATCCTCACGGGCGCGGACGGGCGGGTGCGGGCGGTGGTGACGAGCGACGCCGAGTACCCGGCGGACGTGGTGGTGCTGGGCACGGGTGTCGTGCCGGAGACCTCGCTCGCCCGGGCCGCGGGGCTGCCGCTCGGCGAGTCCGGCGGGCTCCTGACGGACCTGGCGATGCGGGTGCGGGGCCACGAGGACATCTGGGCGGGCGGTGACTGCGTGGAGGTCCTCGACCTGGTCTCGGGCCGTGAGCGGCACATTCCGCTGGGGACGCACGCGAACAAGCACGGCCAGGTCATCGGGGCGAACGTGGGCGGCGACTACGCCGTCTTCCCCGGAGTCGTCGGCACGGCGGTGTCGAAGGTGTGCGACCTGGAGATCGCGCGGACCGGCCTGCGGGAGAAGGACGCCCGCGCGGTGGGGCTGCGGTTCGTGACGGTGACGGTGGAGTCGACGAGCCGGGCGGGGTACTACCCGGGGGCGGCGCCGATGACCGTGAAGATGCTCGCGGAGCGGCGTACGGGACGGCTGCTCGGCGTGCAGATCGTGGGCCGGGAGGGCGCGGGCAAGCGGGTCGACATCGCGGCCGTGGCGCTGACGGCGGGGATGACGGTGGAGGCCATGACCGCGCTGGACCTGGGGTACGCGCCGCCGTTCTCGCCCGTGTGGGACCCGGTGCTCATCGCGGCGCGCAAGGCGACGGCCGCGGTCAGGGCCGCGGGCTGAGGCGGCGGTCCGGGCGGCAGGGTGAGGCCCCGCCGCCCGGACCGGGCGACGGCGGGGTCAGACGGCCGTCCGCGTGTGCACGTACTCGACGAGACGGCTCAGGGCGTCCGGGTCCATGGACGGCATGACGCCGTGACCCAGGTTGAAGACGTGGCCCTCCAGGCCCTTCGCGGCGGCCAGGACCTCGTCCGTCTTGGCCTCCACCGCCTGCTGCGAGGCGAAGAGGACGGCCGGGTCCAGGTTGCCCTGGAGCGCCTTGCCCGGGCCGACGCGGCGGGCGGCCTCGTCGAGCGGGACCCGCCAGTCGACGCCGACGACGTCCGCGCCCGCCTCGCCCATGAGGCCGAGCAGCTCGCCCGTGCCCACGCCGAAGTGGATGCGGGGGACGCCGTACCCGGCGACCGCGTCGAAGACCTTCGCCGAGGCCGGCATCACCGAACGGCGGTAGTCGGCCGGGGAGAGCGCCCCCACCCAGGAGTCGAAGAGCTGCACGGCGGAGGCGCCGGCCTCGATCTGCACCTTGAGGAAGGCCGAGGTGATCTCGGCGAGGCGGTCGAGCAGGTCCGCCCAGAGCTGCGGGTCGCTGTACATCAGCGCCTTGGTGTGCTCGTGGTTGCGGGACGGGCCGCCCTCGACGAGGTAGCTCGCGAGGGTGAAGGGGGCGCCCGCGAAGCCGATCAGCGGGGTCTCGCCGAGCTCCTCGGTGAGCATCCCGATGGCCTCGGTGACGTAGTGGACGTCCTCGGGGGTGAGGTCGCGCAGCTGCGCCAGGTCGGCACGGGTGCGGATCGGGTCGGCGACGACCGGGCCGACGCCGGGCTTGATGTCGAGGTCGATGCCGATGGCCTTGAGCGGGACGACGATGTCGCTGAAGTAGATCGCCGCGTCGACCTTGTGGCGGCGGACCGGCTGCATCGTGATCTCGGTGACGAGCTCGGGCCGCATGCACGACTCGAGCATCGGGATGCCCTCGCGGACCTTCAGGTACTCGGGGAGGGAGCGCCCGGCCTGCCGCATGAACCAGACGGGGGTGTGCGGCACGGGCTCGCGCCGGCATGCCTTGAGGAACGCGGAGTCGTGCGTCCGCGACTGCTGCTTCGTCTGCTGGCCCTGCGGGCTGTCGTTGGCACTCACGCCCCGAATCTTCGCATGTGGCGGAAGCCGCTCGCCCGGGCCGGGTGTCCCTCCCCGCACAGAGCCCCCGTTCCGCCTACTCTTCCCCGCATGGCTGCGGCTCAGGGACATTTTTCCGATCATTCCGACGGCAGGAGAGGGACGGGCGAAACGGGGGACAGCGGGAGCAGTACGGAGACGAACCCGGCGCCGCCCGCCTTCCGGCGCGCGGTGGAGGCACTGCGGACGGCGCGGCCGAGGGCCGAGATCGAGATCGAGCCGACCAGGCCCCCGCAGCGCCTGGCCCCGTACGCGTACGCGGTGGAGGCGGCCGTCGTCGACGGCGAGGAGGACCTCGCGGACGGGCGGCTCGTGCTGCTGCACGACCCGGACGGCCACGAGGCCTGGAAGGGGAACTTCCGGCTCGTGACGCTGATCAGGGCGGAACTGGAGCCGGAGATGGCGGCGGACCCGCTGCTGCCCGAGGTGTGCTGGTCCTGGCTGACCGGGGCGATGGAGGCGCGCGGGCTCTCGTACGGGGAGGCCGGCGGGACCGTCACGATGGCGAGCTCCCACTACTTCGGCGGCCTCGCGGACCGCAGGCCGGCGACCCAGATCGAGATCAGGGCCTCGTGGACGCCCCGCGAGGGCCTCGGGGGCGTGCCGGACACGGCGGCGCACCTGGCGGCCTGGGGCGACCTGCTGTGCCAGATCGCGGGGCTGCCGCCCGCACCGGTGGAACCGGGGGCGGGCCAGGCGGGGACGGTGACGGGCGCGGGGGTCGTCTCGCTGCCCCAGCGGCGGGGCCCGCAGCAGGTCTAGTCGGGCACCCGAGCTGACGGACTCGCGCCCCCTCGCGGCCCTTCCGGGGAGGAATTCCGGGAGGGCCGCCGGGGTGTCGCGGTGCGGCCGACCGGGGGTCCGCTCGTAGGATGATCGATCACGCGTCCGAATTGCCCTAATTGTTACTCACCAAATCGTGATCTTTCCCTAAAGGCGGACGCCCCAGCTGCCGAAGGAGTCAGTGACCCCTTCACAGCACGGGTTCGCCCCCCGGCTTCATCCCCGAGCCGGATCCGTCCCGCATCCTTCCCCCCAGGAGGCCTGGTGTCCGTTCTCCTCGAGCAGCCCGCAAGCCTGGTCGCCTACCGCCCGAACAAGCCGACGGCCATGGTCGTCGTGGCCGACCCGCGCGTCCGTTCCACCGTGACCCGCCACCTGTGGGCCCTCGGAGTACGTGACGTGATCGAGGCTTCGTCCATCGCGGAGGCCCGTCCCCGCGTCGGCAACCCGCGCGACATCTGCGTGGCCGACGTCCACCTGCCCGACGGCAGCGGCCTGACCCTGCTGTCCGAGACCCGCGCCGCGGGCTGGCCCAACGGCCTCGCCCTCTCGGCCGCCGACGACATCGGCGCCGTACGCAACGCCCTGGCGGGCGGCGTGAAGGGCTACGTCGTCACCGGCACCCGGACCAACATCGGCCACCCCGGCCGGCCCGGAGCCGCACCCATCGGCTCCGCCGCCGCGCGGCTCGGCCACCGCCGCCCCCCGGGTGCCCCGAGCCACCCGGGCGGCTACCGCGAGCTCTCCGGCCGTGAGGTCGAGGTGCTCCGGCTCGTCGCCGAAGGCCAGTCCAACAAGGCCATCGGCGTCTCCATGGGCCTCTCCGCCCTCACGGTGAAGAGCCACCTGGCCCGCATCGCGCGCAAGCTCGGCACGGGTGACCGCGCCGGCATGGTCGCCGTCGCGCTGCGGACCGGAATCATCCACTGACGGCAAGCCGCCGGAAAGCCCGCGCCTGTCGACGGAACGTTCCGTCGACAGGCGCTTGCCGTTCACCGATACCCTTGACAGGTGACCGACGCCCAAGAGACCGCAGCAGACACAGCACTGCGCACCACCGGGGGCGGCCCCCCGGACGACGACGTCCCTGCGAACGGGCTTCCGATCCCTTTGCTGGCGCCCCGCGAGGGGGTACCGCCCGTCGTCGAGACCGAGGACGCCCTCGCCGAGGTGATCGCCGCGTTCGCCGCCGGAACCGGCCCCGTGGCCGTGGACGCCGAGCGCGCGTCCGGCTACCGCTACGGACAGCGCGCCTACCTCGTCCAGCTCCGCCGCGAGGGCGCGGGCACCGCGCTCATCGACCCCGTGGGCTGCCCCGACCTCTCCGGGCTCGGCGAGGCGCTCACCGGGACCGAGTGGATCCTGCACGCCGCCACCCAGGACCTCCCGTGCCTGCGCGACATAGGCATGCTCCCCACCTCGCTCTTCGACACCGAGCTGGCCGGGCGCCTCGCGGGCTTCCCGCGGGTCGGCCTCGGCGCGATGGTCGAGTCCGTCCTCGGGTACGCCCTGGAGAAGGGCCACTCCGCCGTCGACTGGTCCACCCGCCCGCTGCCCGAGCCCTGGCTCCGGTACGCGGCCCTCGACGTCGAACTCCTCGTCGACCTGCGCGACGCGCTGGAGAAGGAGCTCGACCGGCAGGGGAAGCTGGAGTGGGCGCGCCAGGAGTTCGACGCCATCGCCTCCGCCCCGCCGGCCCCGCCGCGCAAGGACCCGTGGCGCCGGACCTCCGGCATGCACAAGGTCCGTCGGCGCCGCCAGATGGCGGTCGTACGGGAGCTGTGGACGGCCCGTGACAAGGTCGCCCAGCGGCGGGACGTCTCGCCCGGCAAGGTCCTGAGCGACGCGGCGATCGTGGAGGCGGCGCTGGCCGTGCCCGTGAACGCGGCGGCCCTCATGGCCCTGCCCGGCTTCGGGCACCGCATGAACCGCCGCCAGCTGGAGCAGTGGCAGGCGGCGATCGACCGTGCCCGCGCGCTCCCCGAGAACGAGCTCCCCCAGCCCGGCCAGCAGATCGCGGGCCCCCCGCCGCCCCGCGCCTGGGCGGACAAGGACCCGGCGGCCGCGGCGCGCCTGGCGGCGGCCCGCACGGCCGTCTCGGCCCTCGCGGAGGAGCTGAACCTCCCCCAGGAGAACCTGATCACCCCCGACACGGTCCGCCGCGTCTGCTGGGAGCCCCCGTCCCCCGCGACCCCGGATGCCGTCGCCACGGCCCTGACCGGCCACGGCGCCCGGCCCTGGCAGGTCGAACTGGTGACGCCGCTGCTGGTGGAGGCCCTGAAGGTCACGGCGTAGGGCGTCCTCCCCCGCCCCGCCCCTTCCCGAAACCGGGGGCAAGCCCCCGGGCCCCCGTACGGCCTGGCGGCCGTGCCCTCAAACGCCGGGCGGGCTGGAAAATCCAGCCCCGCCGGCGTTTGAGGCGCGGGGTCCGGGGCGGTGCCCCGGTTTCGGGAAGGGGCGGGGCGGGGTGTAGGCCCCCCGCAGCGGCCCCCCCCCCCCCCCCCGGGGGGGGGGGGGGCCCCCCCCCGGCCCCCCCCGCC
>NZ_JBFADU010000024.1:0-93835 GCF_040641575.1 Streptomyces sp. NPDC020807 | reverse complement strand
AGCCGGTTGACGATGCCGGCGTGCGGAACGACCACGCCCTTCGGGCGGCCCGTCGAACCCGACGTGAAGATCACGTACGCGGGAGAACGCGGGTCCACCCGCACACCCAGCGGACTGTCGTCGAGGTCTGTCAGAGGCGTCTGCTCCAGCACGACCAGTGCGGCGTCCGAGGCCGGTACCGACGGCGCGATGGCCGCGGAGGTCACCACGGCCACGGGCGCGGCGTCGGCGAGCAGTTGGGCGATGCGGTCGGTGGGGTGGTCGGGGTCGACGGGCAGGTAGGCGCCGCCGGCCTTCAGCGCGGCGAGCAGCGCGACGACCATCTCCGGCCCGCGCTCCAGGCACACCCCGACGACCGACTCCGGACCCACGCCGAGCCCCGCCAGGTGCCGGGCCAGACGGTTCGCCCGGGCGTCGAGTTCCCCGTACGAGACGACCTCGTCGCCCTCGTCCCACACCAGCGCGTCCGCCTCCGGCGACCGCGCCGCCTGCGCCTCGAACAGGTCCACCAGCGAACCCGCAACCGGCTCCGTGGCCGTGTCGTTCCACTCCACCAGCACCCGGCCGCGCTCCCCCTCGTCGAGGAGGTCGGCGTGGGCGGCGAGGGCGGTGGGTTCGGCGTGGGCCAGCCAGGTGGCGACGTTGAGGTAGTGGCGTGAGACGGCGGCGGCCTCGTCGAGGTCGTGGGCGTCGGGGTTGGCGTCGACGTTGATCTGCATGCCGCCGCGGTCGTAGACGTCGATGCGGAGGTTGTCGACGGGGCCGGTGGACAGGTTGTGGGTGACGGTGGGGCAGGTGCCGAACCGGAGGTCGTAGTCGAAGGCCATCACGTTGATGTGGAGGCCGCAGAGGTCGCCGTCGGTGATCTTGAGGTCGCCGAGCATGTCGCGGTAGCGGTAGCGCTGGTGCCTCATGCCGTCGCGGACGGCGCGGGAGGTCTGGCGTACGAGGTCCTCGACGGTGGTCCGGGGGCCGATGCTCAGGCGCAGGGGCAGGATGTTGGAGGTCATGCCGGGGACGGCGAGCGTGCGGCGGTCGCCTCGGGCGCGTACGGGCAGGCCGACGGTGATCTCCCGTTCGCCGGTGACGCGGTGCTGGTAGAGCGCGGCGGCGGCGATCATGAGGCCGGGGAAGCTGGTTCTGAGGCGGCGTGCGCCGCGCTTGAGGCTGTCGGCCGCGTCGGTGTCGATGCCGTCGGTGTGCCGCAGCGGGGCGTGCTGGGCGCGGCGGGACTTGTAGGCGTCGCCGCCGTCGAGGGCGGGGTGGCCGGCGAGGCGGTCGAGCCAGTAGAGCCGGTCCTCGTCGTACTGCGCGGAGGTGCGGTAGGCGCGGTCGTCCTCGTGGAGGACGGAGAAGGGGGCGAGCGCGCCTTCGGCGGGGTCGCGGCCTTCGAGGAGGGCGTCGTAGATCTCGGCGCCGCGGGCGGCGGCGACGACGCCGCTCTGGCCGTCGAAGACGAGGTGGTGGACGCGGATGTACCAGTAGTGGAGTTCCTCGCCCAGCGTGATGATCGCGGCGTTGTAGAGGGGGCCGCCGTCGAGTTCGGCGGGGCGGCGCAGGTCGGCGTCCATCCAGGCGCGGGCGGCGGCGCGGGGGTCCGTCTCGCCGCTGAGGTCGACGGTCCGCACGGGGTAGTCGGCGGCGTCGTGGAGGTACTGGGCGGGGGTGCCGTCGAGGGTCTTCAGGCGCAGGCGTGCCGTCTCGGTCTCGTGGATCCGCAGTTCGGCCGCGCGCACGAGCAGGGCGTGGTCGACGGGTCCGTGGATCTCGATGTACTCGGCGAGAAAGAATGACCGGTTTTCGGGGGCGAGCTGCTGTGCATACCAGATGCCGAGCTGTCCGCCCATCAATTCGATGAACTCGCCCTCGTTCTTGGTCATGCCCACGCACTCCAATCGTTTGAATCGTCGACTGGAACAGCACGGGCTGCCTCAACCGGGGCACGCGCATGACCGCCCAGCTCCTGTTGAACAAAGCTGCGACCTGAGAATTCGTCTTCATCGAGCACTGGCGCGGCGACCCACTATGACCGAGCCCCGGTGGCGGATCAACGTACGTCGGGGGTGCGTTCAACTGTGCGAGAAGGGCAGTTGAACGGCTGCTTCACAGGTCGGGGGCGGACCTTGACGGGGTGTGAGGGCTTTTGGGACGGTGAATGGCGCCTATGGCTTCTCTCCCCCTTCCCGCTTTCACTGCGAGGCACCCGTATGCCCGATTCAGCGCCGCACATCGATCTGGTGGATCCGGAACTCTATTCCCGTGGCGATCCCTTTTCGCAATGGGCCTGGCTGCGTGCCAACGACCCGGTGCACTGGCACCGGCCGGGGGAGCTTCCGGGTTTCTGGTCCCTGACGCGTTACGAGGACATCCGTACGGCCTACCGGGACGCGGAGACGTTCAGTTCGGCGCAGGGGATCCTGCTGCGGCCGGCCGAGCACGGGGCGGACCCGGGCGGCGGGCGGACGCTGGCCCTCACCGACGCGCCCCGTCACAAGCAGCTGCGGGGCCTGGTCGACGGCTGGTTCGCCGTCCGCTCGGTCCGCGCGCTGGAGGCGGAGATGGCGTCGATCGCCGAGGGGGTGGTGGAGGCGGCGCTGGAGCGGGGCAGTTGCGACTTCGTCGCCGATGTCGCGGCCCGGGTCCCGCTCTATGTGATCTGCCGGATGATGGGGGTGCCCGAGTCGGACTGGGAGCGCCTGTACGACCTGACGAGCCAGGCGTTCGCGGCGGGTGACCCGCTCGCGCGGCGCTTCGCGCACCTGGACATCCTGGGGTACTTCGAGGCCCTGCAGGCCGACAAGGCGCGCAACCCGGGTGACGACCTGGTGAGCGTCCTGGCGACGGCGGTGGTGGACGGCGAGCGGCTGAGCCCCGACGACGTGATCCTGAACTGCGACAACCTGCTGGTCGGTGGTACGGAGAACACCCGGATCGCCGCGGCCGGGGGGATGCTCGCGCTCCTGGAGCACCCGGAGCAGTGGGGTGCGGTGGGCGAGGATCCGTCGCTGCTGCCGTCCGCGGTCGAGGAGGTGCTGCGCTGGACGTCGACGGCCACGCACATCATGCGTACGGCCGTGAAGCCGGTGCGGATCCATGACCGGCAGATCGAGGCCGGCGACAAGGTGGTGTTCTGGCTGCCGTCGGCGAACCGGGACGAGACGGTGTTCGACGCTCCGGACGTGTTCGACGTGCGGCGCTCCCCCAACCGTCACCTGTCGCTGGGGTTCGGTGAGCACTTCTGCCTGGGCAGCATGCTGGCGCGGGTGGAACTGCGGCTTCTGTACGGCGAGTTGGTGAAGCGGGGGGTGCGCATCGAGCTGGACGGCGAGCCGAAGCTGCTGGACTCGATCGTGGTGAACGGCCCCGAGCTGCTGCCGGTGCGGCTGAAGGCCTCCTGAACCGTGTACGCGAGCGGGGCGCCCACCGTGGAGGTGGGCGCCCCGCTCGCGTGTGCGCGCCTGCGTGCGTGCGTGTGTGCGCGTGCGCGTGTGTGCGTGCGTGTGCGTGCGTGTGTGTGTGCGTGTGCGTGCGCGTGTGTGCCGTGGCGGGGGTCAGCCGGACATGGCGACCAGGACCCTGCGGTCGCCGGTGTAGGGGCGTCGGCCGTGGGCGGTGGCGACGTTGTCGATGACCATGAGGTCGCCCTTGCGCCAGTCCACGTCGACGGCCGTCTCCAGGCCGCGGTCGTGGATGTGGAGGATGTACGCGTCGGGGATGGGGCTGCCGTCGGCGAAGGTGACGGACTGGGGCAGTTCCTCGGGGGGCAGGATCTGCGCCAGTTCGCGGGCGGTCTCGTCGCCCAGGGCGGCGGGGTGGAAGTGGTCGGCCTGGTTGAACCAGACCTCGGTGCCGGTGACGGGGTGCCGGACGGTGGCGGGGCGGACGGGGCTGGTCATGCGCAGGCCGCCGTCGGCGTCCCAGTGCCAGGTGAACTCGCCCGCCTTCAGGAAGGCTTCGACCTCGTCGCGGTCGTCGGTCTCGAACGTCTGGCGCCAGCTGCGGCCGAGGCCCATGCCGTCGTGGAGGTTCTGGGTGTAGCGGATGCCGCCGGCGAAGGCCTCGCGGACCTCGGCGTCCAGGGCGGCGAGCCAGCGCGCGCCGTCGGCGACGGGGGTGGCGCCTCCGCCGCCGGGGGTGGTGGCGCAGTAGAAGAAGAGCCGCTCGGGCCACTGGTGGCTGTACGACAGTTCGCTGTGCATCGCGATCGTCATGTGCTGGGGGTACTCGGTCGACGTGTAGAGGTTGCCGCCGAGCTGCGTGCGGGGCGAGGTGCCGTGCAGGTAGCCGAGCCGGTTGGGCAGCAGCAGGTCCATCACCGTCTCGACGTCCTCCTCGGGCACGTCGAAGTCCCGGAAGACCAGCGCCTTCTCGCGGGCGAGGAGGTCCCCGGGGTCGCCGAGGGCCGCCAGCCTGTCGCGTACTCCTTCGGCGCCGGTCGGACCGCCCTCGGGGCGTATGACGAGCGGGCTCCAGGCGGTGCCGGCTCCGGCGGTGCCGGCTCCGGGTGTGCTGGTGGCGGGTGTGCTGGTCGTGGTGGTGTCGCTCATGGCTGGGCTCCTCGGCTCCTGACTCGATACGCGTGACCGGGCGTCGTCGGGGCGGTGGGGCGAGCCGTGCTCCCGGGCCCCGCCGGGCGGGGGTCTGTCGAAGGCGGGGCCGGGAGCCGCGCGGGGCCACGGCCCCGGCTCCGGCCGCTGCGGGCTGCCCGACGGGCACGGCCGGACGCCCACTATGACCGCGGCCCACCGGTGCGGGTCAACGCGCTGTTCAACCGCGCGGCCGTCCTCGTTGAACGGCGTTGATCGGCGGGTCGTGGCGGTGTCATGGTGGACCGTCCGGCACGGCCGGGGGCCGTGGCCCCGGGTGGCCGCCCCGCTGTGGCCGGCGCCGTGCGCGCGGTGTGCGGCATGGCCGCGCCGCGGCCCGTGACGTCCCGCGCCGCCTCTTGTGCCCGCTGACTGCGACGACTTCGTCCCGGACGACCTGGAGTTCCTCTTGCGCACCGAGACTGTGACCGGAGGCATGTCATGCCGTACGTGACCTCCAACGGGATCCGGCTCTCCTACCAGCGTCAGGGCAGCGGCGAGCCGGTGCTGCTCATCATGGGCTCGGGCGCCGCCGGGCACGTGTGGACGACGCACCAGACACCGGCGATCAACGCGGCCGGCTACGAGACGGTGATCTTCGACAACCGGGGCATCGGCGCCTCCGACGCGCCCGAGGGCATGTACTCGCTGGCCGACATGGTGGCCGACACCAAGGGCCTGATCGAGGCGCTGGGGATCGGTCCCTGCCGGATCGTCGGTACGTCGATGGGCGCGATGATCGCGCAGGAGCTGGCGGCGCAGTATCCGCACCTGGTGCGTTCGGCCGTGCTCATCGCCACCCGTGCGCGTTCGGACGCGACGCGGCGGGCGCTGACCGAGGCCGACATCGCGCTGCGGGAGAGCGGGGTGCGGCTGCCGCCGAAGTACGAGGCGATGCGGACCGTCCTGGAGATGCTCTCCCCCGCCACGCTCAACGACGACACGTCGGCGCGGAGCTGGCTGGAGATCTTCGAGCTGACCGGCGGTGGCGACGGCGGCGGGCAGGCCGGCGTCGACCGGGCCGGTGACCGGCGCGGGGTGCTGCGTTCCATCACGGTGCCGTGCCGCACGATCGCCTTCTCGGACGACCTCATCTGTCCTCCGCATCTGGTGGCCGAGGTCGCGGACGCCATTCCCGGGTGCGACCACGTGGAGATCGCGGACTGCGGGCACCTGGGGAACCTGGAGCGTCCGCGGGCCGTGAACGACGCGATCGTCGAGTTCCTCGACAAGCACTGACGTCGGGCGCGCGCCGCCTCCCACCCCGCCCCGCCCTCCCCTTCCGTCCCGTCCGTTTCCGTCCCCTCCTCTTCCGTCCCTTTTCACGTAAGGCCGCGCCATGAACCAGCCTGAGCACGTCGATCCGGGTCCCGAGGCGAGGATCGTCCGGCAGGACGTCACGACGTGGACACTGCGGATGTCCTCGCCCGAGCAGCTGCGGCCGGTCCGGTCGCGGACCGAGATGCGGGTGGAGCGCTCGCAGGTGCCGTCGGTCGATCTGAGCCGGGCCCTGTACGCGGCCGTCGGCTCCCACGTGTGCTGGACGGACCGTTTCTCCTGGAGCCACGAGACGTGGCGCGCGTGGGTGCACCGGCCGTCGATGGCGACGTGGATCGCGACGGTGCAGGGCACGGTGGCGGGCTTCTTCGAGCTGGAGGCGCAGCCGGACGGCGGGGTGGAGGTGGTGCTGTTCGGGCTGCTGCCCCAGTTCTACGGGCGTGGCCTGGGCGGCGCGCTGCTGACGGCCTGCGTGGAGCGGGCCTGGCGCGCCGGTGCGGAGTGGGGCGGGCCGGAGGCGCCTGCGGCGCGGTACGTGTATCTGCGGACGAGCACGCTGGATCACCGTCATGCCGTGCGGAACTATCTCGCGCGGGGGTTCGAGACGGCGGAGGCGCGGACCGATGCCAAGCCGATCCCGGATCCGCGGATGGCGCCGTGGCCGCTGGCCCGGGACCCGCGGGAGGTGCCGGCGGGCGATTTCTAGGCGGCGAGGCCCCCTGGGCCCGTTCGGTCTTCCTCGTGCGAAGACGGCGGTGGCCCCCCTCCGGTGGGAGGGGGGCCACCGCCGTGTGTCATCGGCCGTTCGTCGCGGCGCGTGCTCTGACGAAGCGGGCAAGGCGGCCGATGCCGTCCTTGATCTGTTCGTGCGTCAGGTAGCTGACGGAGAGCCGCAGGGCGTGTTCGCCGCCGCCCTGGGGGTGGAAGTACGCCATGGGGGTCCAGATGACGCCGTACTCCTCGGCGGCCTGGGTGAGGGCCGGCTCGTCGGCGCGGAAGGGAACGGTGAGGGAGAGGAAGAAGCCTCCGCTCGGTGCGTTCCAGCGCACGCCGAGGGCGGTGCGTTCCCGGGGCGGGAAGGCGTCCTCGAGGGCGTCGAGGGTGACGCGCATCGCGTCCCCGTAGTAGGCGGCGGTGGCCTTGTTGAGTTCGCCGGCCCGGCCGTCCGCCGTGAGCAGCATGCCGGCCACGAGGGCCTGGCTGATCGGCGAGGTGTTGACCGTCACCATCGACTTGATCTTGCTGAGTGCGTCGGCGAGGAGCGTGGTGCGGCCGGTGTCGTCGGTGACGGGCTGGTCGGCGACGGCGAAGCCGACGCGCGCGCCGGGGAACAGCGTCTTGGAGAGCGAGCCGATGTGCAGCACGCGGTGGTGGCGGTCCAGTGCCTTCAGGGTCGGGAGCCGCTCCCCCGGGCTGACGAGCCGGTAGGGGCTGTCCTCCAGGAGGAGGATGTCCTCGCGTTCGGCGAGGTCGAGCAGTTCGCGGCGTGCCTGGAGGGACAGGGTGGTGCCGGAGGGGTTGGAGTGGTCGGGGATGACGTAGAAGGCGCGGGGCCTGCGGCCGCGGGCGCGTTCGGCGTGGATCGCGGCGGCGAGGCGGTCGACCCGTACGCCGTCCTCGTCCTCCTCGACGGCGACCGGGGTGATGTCGAGGAGCCGGGCGGCGCCGGTGATGCCGACGTAGCAGGGGCTGGAGGCGAGCAGGACGTCGTCGGGGCCGGTGATGAGCGCGCGGACGGCGAGCAGCATCGCTTCCTGGGCGCCGACGGTGACCACGACGGACTCGGGCGGGACGTCGATGCCCTCGTCCTTGCGCAGCGAGTCGGCGACGAGTTCGCGGATGTGGCCGCTCGTGGGTCCGTACTGGAAGAGCGTGGTGCGTATCTGCTCGGGTGAGCTGCCCTGCCGGTGCAGGTGGTCCACGTAGTGGCGCAGGTAGGTGAAGATCTGCTCGGTGTCGAAGAAGCCTTCGTAGGGGCGTCCGGGGGCGAAGGAGACGGCGTCGGGGTAGCGGGTGGTGATCTCGTTGAGGAAGTTCATGGTGTCCAGGACGGGGTCCGAGACGCTGGCGTGGAGGTCCCGTGTCCGCAGCCCGGTGCCGGTGGTGCCGGTGGTGCCGGCAGTGACGCGGGGACCGGCGGGGGCGGGCCCGGCGGGGGCGGGGGTGACGAGGGCGGGGGTCGCGGCCGTCACCGTCCCGGTGCCGGTCAGGGCCATGGCGTCGGTCAGTTCGTCGCGGACGATGCCGAGCACGTCGGCCACGCCGTCGGCTCCGGCGACGGCCAGTGCGTGCAGGGCGGGCCGGCCGATGAGGACGGCATCGGCGCCGAGGGCGAGGGCGGTCAGGACGTCGGTGCCCCGGCGTACGCCGCCGTCGAGGAGGACGGGGCAGGCGCGGCCGACGGCCTCGGCGACGGCGGGCAGCGCGGTGAGGGTGGCCGGGGCTCCGTCGAGCTGGCGTCCGCCGTGGTTGGAGACGACGATGCCCTGCGCGCCCTCGGCGGTGGCCCGCCGGGCGTCCTGCGCGGTGAGGACGCCCTTGAGGAGGATGGGCAGGGAGCTGACGGTGCGCAGCCAGGCGAGGACGGACCAGTCCAGGGCGGGGTCGAACTCGGCGAGTGCGTGTGCGCTGGGCGAGTCGAATCCGTCGCCGGTGAGGTTGGCGGGCGCGATGCCCTCGGGGAGTGCGAAGCCGTTGCGCAGGTCGCGCAGCCGGCGGCCGAGGCGTGGTGCGTCGACGGTCAGGACGAGGGCTTCGAAGCCGGCCCGTTCGGCGCGTTCGATCAGCGCCCGGGTGACGCCCCGGTCGCGGAAGCAGTACACCTGCAGCCACAGCGGTGCGGTGGCGGCGGCGGCGATGTCCTCGAAGGTGCGGCCGGCGAAGGTGCTGACGGTCAGCGGGACGCCCGCGGCGCCGGCGCCGCGGGCGGTGGCGACCTCGCCCTCGGGGTGGGCCAGGGCGTGGTAGGCCATCGGGGCGATGCCGAGGGGGGCCGCCCAGTCGCGGCCCAGGATCCGGGTCGTGGTGTCCGGTGCCTGGTGTCCGGCCAGGACGCGGGGGTGCAGGTGGACGGCGTCGAAGGCGGCGGTGTTGGCGGCGAGGGTGCGTTCGTCGCCGGCGCCGCCTTCCAGGAAGTCCCTGACGGCCGGTGTGAAGTGCGGCCGCGCCGCCGTCTCGTAGTCGGCCAGGGTCAGCGGGCGGGCGGCGTCGGCCGGCGGGCGGTCGGCAGCCGTGGGCGGGTGGTCGGCGGGGCTCATCCGGCGGTCAGCCGCTCGCGTTCCACCGCTTCGTACAGGGCGCGGATGTTGGAGCTGCCGAAGCCGCGCGATCCCTGACGTTGGATCAGTTCGTAGAAGAGGGTGTTGCGTTCGTGCGGTGAGCGGCTGAACAGCTGGAGCAGGTGTCCCCATTCGTCGCGGTCGGCGAGGACCTGGGTGTCGCGGAGTTCGCCGACGACGGCCCGCAGGTCGGGGAAGCGGTCGGCGAGGACGTCGTAGTAGGCGTCGGGGGTGGTGAGGAAGTCGACGCCGCGCTGCTTGCACTCCCGTACGGCCGGGATGATGTCGTCGACGAGGAAGGCGAGGTGCTGGACGCCGGGGCCGCCGTTGCGTTCGAGGAACGAGTCGAGCTGGCCGGTGTGCTTGGCGGGGTCCGGTGCGACGAGGGTGAAGGTGACGCCGCCGCTCGGGTTGCGGACGACGACGGAGTCCATGGCCTGGTCGCCGACGCTGACGTACTCGGAGTAGAAGCGGTCGAGGCCGAAGCCGTCCTGGTAGAAGCGCGCGTACGCGTCGAGGGTGCCGCCGGAGAGGCAGACGGCTATGTGGTCGAGGGACTTGACGCGGCCGGGCGGGTGGTGGGGCCCGTCGAGGGGGACCCAGGTGCGGCGGGGCGGGAGCCGGTCGGCGGGGGACGTGGGGGCGTCGACGAGGGTGTGGGTGACGTCGCCGAAGCCGCTGACGACGGTGTCGCCGCGCGGGGAGGTCTCGGTGCGGGCGCCGGCGCGCAGCGCCGCGTCGCGGGTGGCGGCGACGTCGTCGCAGGTCATGGCGATGTCGGCGATGCCGTCGCCGTGTTCGTCGCAGAACTTCCAGGTGGCTCGGCCGGTGGTGACGACGACCTGGACGTCGCCCTGTCGCAGCAGGACGGAACTGCGGTCGACCTCGACGGAGTCGGCGATGCGGGTGAAGCCGAGGGCGGTGACGAAGTAGTCGGTGGTCGAGCGTTTGTCCTTGGTGAACAGCTCTACGTACGCGATGTCCTGCACGACCATAAGGCGGCCTCCTCAGGGCAGTTGCCGGGTGACGTGTGTGTGCCGACGGCCGGGCGGGACACCCTGGGCAGTGCCTGGGTGCCCCGCGCCGGGCCGTGCTCGATGGGGTTCGGTTGCGGTCTCTACCGGCCGGGGGCGGCTACCAGCGCCATTCCTGCTGCTTGAAGAGGTGACCGGCGGGGATGTCGCGCTCCTTGCACCAGGTCAGGAACTCCTCGATCTGCTTGATCTGGTAGGTGTCCTCGGTGTACGTGGTGGCCATGACGTGTCCGAGCCAGTCCTCCTCGCCCATGGCGTAGACGTAGGCCTCCTTGGCGCCGAGTTCGGTCATGATCGCGGCGGCCTGCTCGGCGTTGGAGCCGGAGAGCTTGCGGGAGTTGCTCATCTTCTTGGTGACCGGGATGGTCAGCAGCGCCTGGTAGAGCCAGGTCAGCGGCGCGCCGTCGCACTCCATGCCGAGGAAGGCGATGTCGGCCTGGCCGAGGTGGTCCTTCATGTAGCGGTAGAGGGACGGTTCGATGCCGGAGGAGTCGGCGCCGATGAAGACCTTCTTGCCGGCCAGTTCCGCCCAGTAGGTGGACTTGGCGCGGATGTCGAGGTCGCAGTGCTCGCCGAGGAAGGGGGTGGCGGTGATCTTGCCGCCGGGGAAGGGGACCTCGTCGAAGTCGTCGACCTCGATGACGGTGAAGCCCTGGTTGCGGAGCATCAGCGCCATGGAGGGGTCGGCGAGGTTGCCGCGCGAGGAGCGCGGGACGACGATGGCGCCGAGTCGGCCGCGCAGCTGCAGGAGCGTCTCGAGGACGATGTGGTCCTGGTGGCCGTGGGTGATGAGGACGAGGTCGATGTAGTCGGGCAGGTCGTCCAGCGTGTACCGGTCGGTCTTGTCGCTGTCGGCGCTGATGAACGGGTCGGTGACGATGGCGGCCTCGGGCGTCTGCAGGACGAGGCAGGCGTGGCCGAAGTAGCGGATGCGGCCGCCGTTTTCGATGTGGCGGTCCTCGGACAGGCTCGGCTTGTCGGTGAGCAGGGTCCGCAGCTGCTTGGTCTGCGCGTCGTCCAGGCCGAGGGCGTCGCGCAGGTGCGCGAGGGTCGTGGGGTGGACGCGGCTCTTGAAGAGCTCGGCGAGGCCTTCGTGGCGGAAGGGGATCTGCAGCTCGAGGACGTCGGGCGAGGGCAGGCGCGGGGTGCTGAGGATGAACGGGCGCTCGATGCCCGTCTCCAGGGAGAGCTGCACCGACTGGCGCTCCTCCTGGTAGACGGCGCTCTTGTAGACGACCGGCTCGAGGAAGCGCATCTGCGCCTGGTTGTCGGTGTCGTAGGCGAGTTCGACGAGGCCGGCGAGCTCGGTGGGGAGCTTGGGGTAGAGCGGGGTCAGGTCGAAGCCGGTCGCGTTGGCGCGCAGGATCTCCTGGCCGGCGGCTATCGCGTGGGCGAAGGCGAGCATGTCGGCGCGGTCGCGCTTGATGGTGGCGAGCAGGTCGCGCACCTCGTCGGCGCGCTCCTCGGGGATGTTGATGAAGTAGCCGCCGCGGAGTTCGGGGTTGTTGCTTGCGGCGACGTGGACCTGCGGGGACTGCAGGTAGGACTCGAGGAGCGGGACCTGGAGGAAGGCCAGGTTCATCGCGGCCTGGACCGGGGCGATCGTGTAGGGCCAGGCGAAGAAGCGGTCCACGAGCGGCTCGATGATCGCCTTCGAGCGCAGGTACAGCTGTTCGTCAGCCATGGGTGCTTTCCCTCCAGGGAGCCAAGGAAGAGGACCGCCTGGGGGCACACGCATGCCCGTGACGCACAGCGGACCGTGAGAAAAGGTGAAGGAGTGCGGGGACGCCGGGTGTGTTGTCGGGCGTGCCTGCCGCAGCAGAATGACCGGCGGTGCCGGTGACGATCAATACGCGCCGGGTGGTGGCGGGTTGAACAGGCCTCGCCGGGCGGGTGGGGTGGTGTTCAACCGCGGTGGGGGCGGCGGTTGAACACCGGTGGGGTGGTTCTCAGGCGGTCGCGGGTGCGGCGATGGGGGCGACGGCGGGCATGGCGACTTCGAGGTAGTCGGGTACGGCGAGGGCGACGGACAGGTCGAGGCGTCCGGCGTTGAAGTAGATCTCGTCGTGGACGAGGAGGTTGTCGTCGACGAGGAGGTCGAGTTCGCGGCTGAAGGCGAAGGGGGCGATGGAGCCGCTGACGCTGCGGGTGAGGCGTTCGGCGACGGTCCGTTCGGCGAAGTTGGCGGCGCGCCCGTGGTAGCGGGCGGCGAGGGCGGTGAGGTCGACCCGGCGGTCGCCGGGGACGACGGCGAGGACGTAGCGGCGGGAGCGTTTGCCGGTGGCGACGCGGACGACGAGGGATTTCGCGGCCTGTTCGAGGGGGTGGTCGCGCAGGGCGCTGGCGGCCTCGGTGGATCCTTCGGGTGGGTGGCGGATGATCCGGTACGCGTCGGGGCGGGCGGTCAGGAGGGCGGTGATGCGCGCGAAGGCGTCGGGTGTCGTGGCGGGGGCGGGGGGTGGGGTGGTGTCGGGTGGGTGCACGGTGTCTCCGCGTGGTGAGGAGCGGGGGAAGAAAGGGAGGGGGGTGCTCCTGCGGGGTGTCCGCCGGCATGCGGGGGTGCACCGCTCGTGGCGGCCGTGGCGGTCGCGGTGGTCGTCATCCTAGAAATGCGGGGGGCGTGTCCGGTACGTGTTCAGGCGGGGGCCCGGACGGCGGCGCGGTGCGGGGGGGCGTGTGGGGGCGGGGGGTGGGGGCGGGGGGTGGGGGCGTACGGGAAAGCCGCTGCCGTTTCGCGTGGCAGCGGCTTCTTCGGGTGGGGGTGTCACTGGTCGCGGCGTTTGACGGCGAGGATCGTGATGGCGGCGGCGACGACGGCCCAGACGGCGTAGACGGTCCAGGCGCCTTCGGCGGACCAGGGGTAGTGGGCGGGCTTGTCGGCGATCTGCATGAGTCGGGCCCAGGCGCTGTAGGGCAGGGCGTGGTCGATGACGGCGGAGGTGTAGTGGTCGTCGCTGACGCCCATGGGGACGAGGAGGAGGAGGGCGAAGCTGGTTCCCATGGTGGCGGCGCTGGCGCGGACGATCGTGCCGACGGCCATGCCGACGAGGGCGGCGAGGGGGGCGGCGAGGACGCAGGCGGCGACTGCGGACAGGACGCCGGGGTCGGTCAGGGAGATGCCGGTGCCGCGTGCGGACAGGATGGCCTGGGTGGACCAGAAGGAGCCGCCGGCGGCGAGGAGGCCGAATCCGGTGGTGACGGCGGTGACGACGACGACCTTGGCGGCCATGACGGCGCTGCGGTGGGGGACGGCGGTGAAGGTGGTGCGGATCTGGCCGGTGCTGTATTCGCTGACGACGCTCAGGGAGCCCATGGCGCTGGCGACGAGCAGCAGGCAGAGCAGGGCGGCGTCGGTGAAGGAGTCGAGCATGGCCCAGTTGGGGGCGAAGTCGGCCTTCTCCTGGGCGCTCCAGGCGGGCCAGTTGCTGTAGTCGTCGTAGGTGGTGAAGACGTTGAAGCCGATGATGGCGAGGGTGCCGACGGCGATGGTCCACGCGGTGGAGCGCAGCGACCACATCTTGATCCACTCGGAGGCGATGAGGTCGGTGAAGCGGGCTCGGGGGGTGGGCTCGGCTTCGGGCTCGCGGGTGGTGGGGGTGGCGGGGGCGGTGGAGGTGAGGGTCATCGGGCTTCTCCTGCCGCGTACTCGACGCTGTCGGCGGTCAGTTCCATGAAGGCGGACTCGAGGGACGCGTTGTTGTTGGTGAGTTCGTGGACGGGGATCATGTGGCGGAAGGCGATGTCGCCGATGTGGGGGGCGCTCATGCCGCGGACGGTGAGGGCGTCGTCGGGGTGGGTCTCGACGGTGGCGCCGGCGTCGCTGAGGAGGGGGTGCAGCGCGGCGGCTTCGGGGGTGCGGACGGTGACGCTGCGCTGGGTGCCCCGTGCGGCGAAGTCCTTGAGGCTTTCGGCGGCGATGAGGCGGCCGCGGCCGACGACGACGAGGCTGTCGGCGGTGTTCTCCATCTCGGACATGAGGTGGCTGGAGACGAAGACGGTGCGTCCTTCGGCGGCGAGCCGCTGGAAGAGGCCGCGGACCCATTTGACGCCTTCGGGGTCGAGGCCGTTGAGGGGCTCGTCGAAGAGGAGGACGGGCGGGTTGCCGAGGAGGGCGGTGGCGATGCCGAGGCGCTGCTTCATGCCGAGGGAGTAGCCGCCGATGCGGCGGTCGCCGGCGTCGGCGAGGCCGACCTCTTCGAGGACGTCGTCGACGCGGCGGCGGGGCAGCCGGTTGCTGACGGCGAGGGAGGCGAGGTGGGCGCGGGCGGTGCGGCCGCCGTGGACGTGATGGGCGTCGAGCAGGGCTCCCACGTCGCGCATGCCGCGGGTGCGGTCGGTGTAGGGCCGGCCGTTGATGGTGACGGAGCCGCTGGTGGGCCGGTGCAGTCCGAGCATCATGCGCAGGGTGGTGCTCTTGCCTGCGCCGTTGGGGCCGAGGAAGCCGGTGACGTGGCCCGGTTCGACGGTGAAGCTGAGGCTGTTGACCGCGGTCTTCTGTCCGTAACGCTTGGTGAGTTCCCTTGCTTCGATCATGTGATTCATCATGGCGAGGGCCGCGTGAAGCGTCATCACTCCCAGGGTGACACCGCTTGAACAGTGGTGTCACCCCTGGTTGTACGGCGGTGGGCTGATCCGGCGGCCGGGGCGGCGTGGTTACGATCCGTTTATGTCCTTCTCGTACCGTGCTGTGTTTCGTCGGGTGCCGCCGGGTTGGTGGGCGGGTGGTCTGTGGTCGTTGGCGGCGTTGTCTCCGCTGGTGTGGTCGGGGCGGGGTGCGGCCGGGGGGCCGGTCGCCGACGCGCTGGGCGGGCTGGGGGGTCAGTTGCTGCTGGTGTGTGCGGTGGTGGCGGCGTGGGGCGGGTGTGCGGTGCTGATGCGCCGGCCGTGGGTGGGTTCGGCGCTGCTGCTGGCGGGGACGGTGGCGTATGCGGGGGCGTGGGGGCTCGATGAGCTGCCGGTGCTGCAGTTCCTGGCGGTGGATGTGGCCCTCGCCCTGGTGGCGGCGGTGCGGGCGCCTCGGGTGTCGTTGCCGGTGGCGGGGGCGGCGCTGGTGGTGCTCGGGGTGTTCGCGGGGGTGCGGTGGGGCAGCGGCGCGGAGGCGGGGACGGCGTCGGAGCCGTATGTGGCGCTGACGGTGGTGGTGGCGTGGCTGGCGGGCCGGTCGGTGCACCAGTCGCGTGCGTACGAGGCGGAGGTGCGCCGGCAGTTCTCCGAGCGGGTCGCGTCGCGTGCGGTGGCCGGTGAGCGGCTGCGGATCGCGCGGGAGTTGCATGACAGCGTGGCGCACAGCATCGGGATCATCGCGTTGCAGGCGGGGGCGGCGGCGCGGGTGGTGGAGGCGCGGCCCGAGGAGGCGCGGGTGGCGATGGTGGCGGTGGAGCGTGCGGGTCGTGAGGCGCTGGCGGGGTTGCGCCGGATGCTGGGGGCGCTGCGGGATGCGGAGGGCGGGGAGGCGGCGGCGCCGTTGGATCCGCTGGAGGGGCTGGAGGGTGTCGGGCGGCTGGCGGAGCGGGCCGGGGAGGCGGGGGTGCGGGTGGAGGTGTGCTGGGAGGGTGAGCGTCGTGTGTTGCCGCGGGAGGTGGATTTCGCGGCGTTCCGGATCGTGCAGGAGTCGGTCACGAACGTCGTCCGGCATGCGGGGACGGGTGCGTGTCGTGTGGTGATCGCCTTCGGGTCCGGTGAGCTGGGGGTGGAGGTCACGGACGGCGGTTCGGGTCCCGGGGAGCGGGTGGGGGTGGGGTACGGGCTCATCGGTATGCGTGAGCGGGTGGCGTTGCTGGGTGGGGAGTTCTCGGCGGGCGGGGTGCCGTCGGGGGGGTTCCGGGTGGCGGCGACGCTGCCGGTGGGGCCGGGGCGTGGGGGGAGCGGGCCGGCGGGGGGTTAGCCGGGCGGTGGTGGTGCGGGGAGGTCGTGCCGGTCGTGGTGGTGGCGGTGGTCGTGCCGGGCGTTCCGGTCGCCTTCGGAGCGGGGTGTTTTCCGGCCTTTCTCGCGGGCGTGGACGGTGCGGGGGTCGACGGCTTCGGCGGGGGTGCCTGTGGCGTAGAGGCCGTGGGGGGTGGTGTCGCGGTCGTTGGGGGTGAGCCAGAAGACGCGGCGCAGGAAGGTTCCGGAGGCGCGTGAGGCTTTGGCCTGGGGGGTGAGGGTGGCGTAGCCGATCATGCGGCCGTCGCGGTGGTAGGGGGGTCTGCCGCGGCGGGTGGGGAGCCGGTCGAGTGACTGGCGTACGTAGTCGAGGGTGTCGACGGGTTCGAGCCAGACGATGTCGTGCTCGTGGGTGAGTTCGTCGTTGGTGATGAGGGAGCTCACGGGGCCTCCGCGTCGGCGAGCAGACCGATGCCCGGATAGTACTTTCGCGAGTTCGACAGGACCATCTCCTTGGGTGAGGTCAGGCCGGCCAGTTCGCGGGCGCGTTGCGCGAAGGCGCGTGAGGTGATGGCCGGGGCCCCTTCGCTCTGGCACCACTTTTTGTAGGCATCGTACAGGCGTGCTTGTTCGGCGCGGTGGTGGTGTCCGAGGGTGCAGCGTTCTTCGAAGAAGCGGCCGGTGTGGTCTTCGGTGTCGGCGTAGGAGGTGGTTGCGACGCGGATCTGTTCGGGGCCGGTGAGGTCGCGGTCGCCGGAGAGGTAGCGGCGGGCGCCGTCGATGAGCCAGCCGAGGATGCCGGGGCCTTCTTCGGTGACGAGGATGTCGGCGAGGTTGTCGACTTTGCGTTCGTCGCTGACGACGCGTTCGAAGGGGATGAGGCGCATGCGGCGCCAGAAGGCGAAGCCGCCGGTGCCGACTTCGGGGCGGTGGTTGCCCAGGAGCCAGAGTTTGTGGGTGGGTTGGAAGGAGAAGAAGTCCTGGCGCATGCGGCGGGCTTTGATGCGGTCGCCGCCGGTGAGGAGTTTGACGCGGGCTTCGTCGAATTTGTCGCCGGGGCGGACTTCGTTGCAGACGACGACGCGGCGGCCGTGGAGTTCGGCGAGGTCGGTGGGGTGTCCTTCGTAGGGGCGGGCCATGAGGAAGCCGGGGGGTGCGGCGTCGGCGTAGTCGCCGAGGAGTTTCATCAGGACGTCGAGGAGGACGGATTTGCCGTTCTTTCCGGCTCCGAAGAGGAAGGGCATGACCTGGCCGCCGACGTCTCCGGTGATGGAGTAGCCGAGTAACAGCTGGAGGAAGTCGGTCATCTGCCGGCCGTCGGTGTCCTCGCCGAAGGTGTCGGCGAGGAAGCGGTGCCAGCGGGGTGTGGGCATGTGGCTGGCGGCTGTGGTGGTGGAGCGGGAGTGGAAGTCCTTGTCGGGGTCGGGCAGGCGGGTGCGTCCGGTGCGCAGGTCGACGATGCCGCCGGGGGTGCACAGGGCGTAGCTGTCGGTGTCGAGGAGGGCGGCGTTGAGGGTCATGCCGGGGGCGCTGCGGGCCTGGACGAGCATGGCGTTGATGCCGGTGGTGGACAGGGCGCGGCGGCGGTGCTGGAGGAGGGTGTGGGGGGTGTGGCGGCCGGTGATGTCGGTGGTGGCGAGGGTTTCGGCGAGGTCGCCGGCGGCCCACAGGACCGTTTCTTCTTCGTCGGCCTGCCAGCGGGAGCCGTCCCAGCGGTACCAGCCGAGTCCGGGGACGTAGCGGTAGTCGCGGGCGTAGAGGCGGGCGAAGAGTTTGGCGTTGCCGCGGTCGGTGAGGGTGTCGGGGAGGAGGCCTTGGTCGGTGACTCCTGCGGTGCCGTGGGCGGCGAGGGGGCTGGGGGCCTGGTGGGGGGTGGTGGCGGACTGGGCGAGGATCTGGGCGGCGACGGCGTGTGCGTCGAAGACGTCCGTGGTGCCTGCTGCGGGTCCGGTGGTTCGGGGCGGGGTGGTGGGGGTGCTCACCGGTGCCTGCCGGGGGTGAGGGGGTGGGCGAGGCCGGCGCTCATGCCGCCGGCGATGATCTGCATGGAGCGCCGGTCCTGTCCGGGGCGGGCGGTGCGGGCTGCTTCCCGCAGGGCGTGGGTGGCGGCGTCCTGGGTGAGATGGCCGGCGGCCACCAGTCCTCCTAAGGTGTAGGCCGCCCGGTTGAGGACGGCGGTGAAGCCGGCACCGTCGTGGACGCGTCCGCAGTCGTGGATCTCCTGCAGGACGGTGGTCATGATCCGGGTGATCCGCTGGTGCCCGGCGCCTGCGGCGCGTACGGCCTGCTGGGCGCGTGCGGGGGCGCGGCGGGGGCTGCGGGGGTGCGGGATGTGGGGGCGGTGGTGGCCGGTGCGTTCGAGTTCGGTGGCGAGCCAGCCGGGCAGGGGGGCGGGGGTCGGGGAGCCGTCGAGGGGCTGGTAGGTGCCGGTGGGGGTGGTGGTCGTGGGGGCGACGATGTAGCCGCCGTGGGCGCGGATGTCGACCTGCCAGGCGAGGGCGCGCTGGGGGCTGTTGCCGGAGGAGCAGCGCCAGTGGCGTGTGTCGTCGGCGCGGTACCAGACGTGGAGTCCGCCGGAGGGTGTCCGGACGCGCAGGGTGCGGGTGTCGTGGGCGGGGTTGTCCTGGCCGCGGAGGGCGGCGAGGACGGCGAGGGTGTCGAAGCCGTTGGTGAGGCCGGTGAGGTCGACGGTGTCGCCGATGTCGATGCCGGGCCAGATCCGGTCGCGGGCGGGCGGGGGTGCGGGGTGGGTGTCGATGTCGATGACGACGAGGCGGGCGGGGCCGCAGGCGACGCCCACGCCGTGGTGGGGGTTGTCCGTCCACCAGCGGGTGATGCGGTCGGTGTCGAGGGTGGCGGCGTGGAAGCCGTGGCACCAGCGGTGGGCGGCGGGGCAGGGGCAGCCGGCGGGGGTGTGTCCCGGGGTGCGGCAGGCGGTGCAGTTGGCCAGGGGGATCTTGCGCCCGGGGAGCAGGGGGTGAACCGGCCAGCCCTGTTCGGCGCACCACAGCGCGGTGGCGAGCCGTGTGTTGCCGGGCATGGCGCCGCGCCATGCGTCAGTGTGATGACGTCGCAGGTCATCAAGCATCCGCATCCCCCCAGAGCGACCGAAGCGACCCTTCGATGAACACAGACTAAAACAGCTTGTCGATCGATGACACAGCCAAAAATCCTGCGGTCGCCGGCGCGCGCAGCGACCGTACTTCGTTCGGTCGCTGTGGGGCTGTGGCGGGAAAACCGCAGATGGGAGAGGTTTGGCGCCTCCTCAACAGCGACTGAAGCGACCGAAGTTCCGGTCTATGAGAACGACGGCACACTCCTTCATGGCTTGCATATATGGGAGAGGTGAGTCGCTTGGGTCGCTCGCCGCGCCCCGGCGCGCCTGTGGCCTGCGGGAATGCTGTTCTGGTGCAGCGACCGAAGTCCCCGCGGGGGCAGGGGTGTTTGAGTCGCTGTCGAGCTGCTGTGGGGCGCAAGTGGCTTTTTGGTGCGGGAGATGCGGATGCTTCGTGTGCTGTCCGATGCCTGTCCGGCGGTGCCGGAGGGTGCCGGACGGCACCGGAAGGGGTGTCCAACTGCGCCCGGGGCGCTGTCCGTCCGGCGGGGGCGGCTGCCAGGCTCGCGGCCCTGCACGGAAGGGAGCAGGGCATGGACGACGAGTACCGGTGCGAGATCTGCGGCGAGGCGAACAGCGTGTGGGACAGGCCGTCCGGGCTGTGGGCGGAGCAGTACCTGCTGCCGGTGGAGGCGGACTGCTGGAACTGCTCGGCCGTCAACCTGCTTCCCGAGGCCTGACGGTGGGCCCGCGGTCACGGGGGCGGGGTCGGGTGGAGGGGTGGCTGCGGGCGGGCCGCACTACGATGGACGGATGCCCGCCGCCACACCCGCGCCGCCGACGCCCGCCCGCCGCGCCCCGGGAAACCACCGTCCTCTTCCCCCGTCCGCGGCTCTCGCGCGAGGGGGTGCGCGGTGATCAGGGTCGGGCTGGTGGACGACCAGCCGCTGGTGCGCACCGCGCTGCGGATGGTCATCGCCCAGGCCGACGACCTGGAGGTCGTCGGCGAGGCCGGTGACGGGGCGGAGGCGGTCGGGCTCGCGGAGGACGCGGCGCCGGACGTCATCGTGATGGACATCCGGATGCCGGGCATGGACGGCATCGAGGCGACCCGGCGGATCGCGGCGGGCCCCTCGGCGGCACAGGTCATCGTCCTGACGACGTTCGACGAGGACGAGTACGTGTACGGGGCGCTGCGCGCCGGGGCCGCGGGCTTCCTGGTCAAGGACATGGCCCTGGAGGAGATCCTCGGGGCGATCCGGGTGGTCGCCGCCGGCGACGCGCTGATCGCGCCGGGCGTCACCCGCCGCCTCATCAGGAACTTCACCGCCCAGCCGCCGGCGACCGCCGCGGCGGCGGCCGCGCCCACGGTCCGGCTGCAGGGCATCACGGACCGGGAGAAGGAGGTCCTCGCCCTCATCGGCGCGGGCCTGACCAACACCGAGATCGCCCACGAGCTCACCATCAGCGTCGCGACGGCCAAGACCTACGTGACCCGGCTCCTGGCCAAACTCGACGCCCGCGACAGGGTCCAGCTGGTGATCCTCGCGTACGAGAACGGCCTGGCGGGCCCCTCACGGCACCCCTGACACACCACGCCCCTCCCCCGCTCCCCCACAGGGGGAAGGGGGAACTCGCCGAGTCCGTGAGTCCGTACCCGAGAGTCGGTACTCACCACCCCGGAGACCGGTACGCACCCACCCCACTCGCCCACCACCGCAGGGAGCGCGGAGCGCTCCGGTCGGTTTTTCGCCGCGGAGCGGCGGGGACGGGTGTGCAGGGCCGCCGCGGAGCGGCGGGGAAGGCACCCGCCGACCGTCGCGTAGCGACGGCGCGACGAGTCTGCGGAGCAGACCGCGCGCAAGGGTCACGTTATTTACTGGTAGCGGGGAGGGGTTCGGGGGTGAGGGTGCGGCGCAGCTGCTCCATGTGGATGGGCATGGGTTCCCAGCCGGGCCGGCCGGCCATGACCCAGTTCAGCGCGGTCATGCCGCGGGCGAAGGCCTGGGTCAGTCCTTGGGGCCGCAGGGTGATGCCGGGAGGTCCGGCCTTGGTGGGGACGAGCGTGACCCAGAGCGCGCTGCGTCCTCCTTGGAGGGGTTCCACGAGCCGTTCGCGCACCTCTAGCCAGCGTCGCAGGGCGACTTGGGTGCCGGGGCGCAGGGCGTACCACTCGGTGTCGGGCAGCGGTTCGAGCTGGTCGCGGGCGGCTTCGACGCGTCGGCAGAGCGCTGAGGAGAGGCGGTGGTCCTGGCCCCAGAGCACCGCGCGGACGGACGAGGGGGCGACGCCGGCGAGTTCGGCGATCTCCTCGGCGCGGTTCGGGGCTGCCTTCTGCTGCCGGCGCCGCAGTCCGACGGCCTGCAGGCCGGGTGCCAGATCGTCGAGGCGGAGTGCCGCGAGCTCGCCCGATCGCGCGCCGGTGTCCAGGACGAGACAGACCATGGCCAGCAGCCGCGTGCGGTCCTGGAAGGACAGGGTCCTGCCCTCCCGTTCCCGTGGGCCCCCGGCGGCCAGCTCCACCAGGCCCCGGTACACGTCTCCCAGCATCTCCGCCCGGA
The DNA here is from genome assembly GCF_040641575.1 of Streptomyces sp. NPDC020807. NCBI lineage: Bacteria > Bacillati > Actinomycetota > Actinomycetes > Kitasatosporales > Streptomycetaceae > Streptomyces > Streptomyces sp. NPDC020807. The sequence continues at coordinate 72,181 of NZ_JBFADU010000024.1, read as the reverse complement.
CCACGGCCTTGGGTTCGGGCTGCTCGACCACCGGCAGCACGACCGCGGTCCCCTCGGGTACGACGAGCCGCGCCATGATTCCCAGGCAGTCCCGCACGATCCGCAACGTGGCCGCGGGCAGGGCGCGTTCCCTCCCCCGCCCGGGCTCCAGGGCGCGCAGCTCCCCCGCACACGCGAGGTCCCAGAACGCCCGCAGCACGGGCTGGTCGAACAGCCCGTGCACGGGGCCGTCCCCGATCCCCCGCAGGCGTTCCGTGAGCAAGGCCCGCTCCCACATCCCCGCCACCATCCACAACTGCCGGGCCCGTACCCGGGAAACCCGCATCCCCGCCACGGGCACCCGTTCCTCCCACTCCCCACCCCGAGGAGCCACCCGCCCCAGCGCCTCCGCAAGCTCCCGCACGGCTTGCCCGGCCACACCCGACATCCCAGCCCCCTCACGCCCGAGCACCACCACGACCACCACGACCACCACGACCACCACGACCACCACGACCACCACCGGTCCCGCCCGCAGGCTGGATCACGTTATTTACCGTACCCTTCGCGTCCCCGCCCGGTCAGGTGCCGGGCCGCCCGGGGGCGGGGCGGTAGGTTGGGAGGTCGGGGGTGGGTTGTGGGGTCGTCGGAGTTGCTGATCGTGCTGGATCGGGACAGTGGGGTTCCTCTTCAGCAGCAAGTGTCCGATCAGGTCGTCGCGTTGGTGCGGGCGGGGCGGTTGCGGGCCGGGGAGAGTGTGCCTCCCTCGCGGGAGCTGGCGCGGCAGTTGGGGGTGTCGCGGACCGTGGTGACGCGGGCTTACGAGTTGTTGCGGGCCCGGGGGGTGCTGGAGGCTCGGCGGGGGTCGGGGACCCGGGTCGCCGAGCAGGTGGGGACGGGTGGGGAGGGTGGCGCCCCAGGGGGTGCGGGGCGGTTGTCGCCCCAGCCGCCCCGGGCCACCGACGGGAGTGACGCTCTTTGGCAGCCGTGGGAGCCGGCGCCTGCTCATCTGCCGGGGAGCGGGGTGGACTTCCGGCACGGGACGCCCGCGCTCTCCGATTTCCCTGTCGCTCGGTGGCGGCAGTCGTTGCACGAGGCCTACGGGAGAGCGGATGCCGCCGCGTTGGGGTACGGGGCCGCCGAGGGGGCGGCCTCGTTGCGGGGGGAGATCGCGGCGCTCGTACGGCAGAGTCGGGCGCTCGATGCTTCGGCCGATCGGATCGTGGTGACCGCGGGGGCTACGCAGGCGCTGGACATTCTGGTGCGGACGCTGGTGCGGCCCGGGGACGTCGTCGTCATCGAGGATCCGAGCCATACGGTGCTGCGGCAGGTGTTCGGGTGTTCCGGGGCCGTGGTGGTGCCGGTTCCGGTCGACGGTGAGGGGCTGCGTGTCGCCGACATCGACGCGTGCGTGCGGGCCCAGGGGCGGGATCCGGGGCAGGTGAGGCTGGTGTACGTGACGCCTTCGCACCAGTTCCCGACCGGGGTGATCATGTCGGGGGGGCGGCGGCGTTCGTTGCTGGCGTGGGCCTTCGAGCGCGGGGCGACCGTGCTTGAGGATGATTACCACAATGAGTTCACGTTCACCGAGGAGCGGTTGCCCGCGTTGGCGGCCGAGCGGCATCGGGACACCGTGGTGTACGTGGGGAGTTTCAGCAAGACGCTGTTCCCCGCTTTGAGGATCGGGTACGCGGTGCTGCCGCCGCACCTCGTGCAGCCGTTCCTCGGGATCAAGTGGATCACCGATCGGCTCACTCCGACGGTTGCTCAGGAGGCGCTCGCCGATTTCATCTCCGCGGGGGCCTATGCCCGGCACATCAGTCGGATGACGCGGCTGTACCGGCAGCGGAGGCGTCAGCTGCTCGTTTCGCTGTACGAGCATTTCGGGGCCGGTGTGCGGATCTCGGGCGAGGCGGCCGGGCTGCACGTGCTGCTGGCGCTGACCGGGCTGCGGGGGGTTTCCGAGGAGGCGATCGTGCGGCTTGCCGCCGGGCGCGGGGTACGCGTCTACCCCGCGTCCGGCTACTTCGTCCAGGATCCTCCGGCCGAGCCGACGTTCCTGATGGGGTACGCGGCGCTGCCGGTCTCCCGGATCACCGAGGGCGTCGCGCTGCTGGCCGACGCGGTGCGCGCGGCGGGGGCGGCGGGGGCGGTTCGGTGAAGCGGGGGCGGTGGAAGCGGGCGAGGTGCTCGTGCGGGACGGTGCAGTCGAAGTGCGCCTTCGCGGTGCGGCCGACCGCCGACAGGGTCGGGGAGTAGGCGGGGTCCTGGGTCGGGTCGAGGGGGAAGCCCTCGCGGTCCGGGAGGACGGTGATGTCCTGGTCGGCCTGGAGCCGTGTGGTCATCGCCCACCACAGGTCGGCGTCCGATTCCGGGTCGACGTCCTCGTCGACGGAGAGGAGCGTCTTGGCCATCCTGAAGGTGTCCAGGACCGATTCGGCTGCCTGGCGGACGGTCTTGTCGTCGGTGGGTGAGGTCTTGCGGGGCCACTGGACGACGAGCATGAGCTGGCCGCCGCCGGCGGTGTGGGCGTGGACGGCCCTGGCGGGGGTGCCGCGGTCGCGCAGGTGTGCCAGGACGGCGGCTTCCATGCCGAAGCCGAGGAGGACCGACTGTTCGTGGCCCGGGCCGGAGACGGTCTGGAGGATCGCGCCCTCGCGGGCGGTGATGCCGAGGATCCGTACGGTGGGCAGGCCCGGGTGGGCGCGGCCCTGGTAGCCGAGGAACTCCGGGGTGGCGGCCGGGCCCCGCGGGTTCTCCGGGAGCGGGCCGGGCAGGAGTTCGCCTTCCAGGACGTACTCGGCGTGCGCGATGCACTCCGCGTCGACGGTGCGGCAGTCGGTCAGTTCGACCGGGGCGCCGCCGAGTGCGCCGGCGACGGCGAGTTCGTCGAGTTCTTCGGGGACCAGGGAGGTGGGGCAGCAGGAGGAGAGCATCAGGGCGGGTCCCAGGCCCAGGTGGATGGCGACCGGCAGGGTGCGGCCCTGGCGTTGTGCCGCCTGGTGGGCGGCTTCGAGGTCGCGGCCGGGGACCATCCAGATGGTCAGCAGGTCGGGGCCCTGGACGCACATGCGGTGCACGGACAGGTTGCGGACGCCGGTCTCCGGGTTGGTCGCGAGGACCGCGCCGAGGGTGAGGTAGGGGCCGGCGTCGGCGTCGGTGAGGACGGGTATCGGCAGGGTGTTCAGGTTCGGGGGCAGGTCGGTGCGGGTGGCGGTGTGCTCGGGGCGGACCCGGACCGGCGGCAGGGGGGCGGCGACCGCGTCGAGGAGCTGGTGCGGGAGCCGGGCGGGGGTGGTGTCGAGGAGGGCGGCGGCCCGGTGGCGGGTGCCGTAGAGGCCGATGAGTACGGCCCGGGCCTCGGCGTCCTGGGCGGCGGGGGTGACCCGTTCGAAGAGGACGGCGGGGCCGGGTCCGGTCGGTGGCGGGGCCGGGGTGCCGGCCCACTTGGCGTACCGGGAGGCGACGCCGAAGCGGGCCGGGACCTCCTGTTGTTCGCGCACGAGCTCGCCGGGCAGGGGGTCGAGCGCGGCGAGCGCGGTGCGCAGGTCCGCGAGGCGGCGGCGTGTCACGTCGCCGCCCCGGCGGTGGGCCGGCCGGTCGTGGCCGCCTCGGCGGTGTTGCGGCGTTCGGCGAGCCGGTCGAGCTGGAGGCGGGTGAGTTCGTCGATCAGGGTGCGGTAGGCGGCTTCGGCGATGGCGGGTGGCATGCCTTCCTCCTCGGCCAGGCCGCGTACCTTGGCGATGACCTGCTCGACGCGTGCGGGCGAGCGTACGGTCTCCTCGTCGTTCTTGAACTCGGTCAGTTCCCGGACCACCCGGGTGCGGGCGGCGAGGAGGGCGACGATCTGGCGGTCGAGTGCGTCGATGGAGAGGCGGAGCTCGTCGATGCGGGCCGAGGCGGTCACGGGGCGGGGACCTCGTCGATCACGTAGACGATGGTGGGTTCGCCCTCGGCGCCCTGGGAGCGGTGGCGTTCGTCGTCGGGGATGATGAAGCCCATGCCGGGGCGGCAGGGCACCGAGCGGTTGTCGAAGTGGATGGTGAACTCGCCCTGCAGGACGTATCCCTGGTGGCCGCGTTCGCACCAGTGCTCTTCGTTGAATCCGGCGGGGAGTTCCATCAGTCGGATGCGTCGGCCGCCGGTGTAGGCGATCTTGACTCGGCCGTCGGCGCCGGGCTTGTGCCACTTCTCCCAGGGGATGGAGTCGAAGTCGATGCCGACGAGGGCGGGCGGCGTGGTGGTGGACACGGGTGGGTCTCCTCAGGGGGTACGGACGGTGGTGGCGGTGCCGGTGGTGGCGTAGGGGGTGTCGGGGCGGGTGCGTTCGACGCGTTCGTTGCGGTCCTCGATGGGGAGGAACGGTTCGGCGCTCTCGCGGGCCCGGCGCAGCAGGAAGGTCATGTCGATCATCCGGTGGACCATGCGTTCCAGGGCGTCCAGGCCTTCGGGGTCGTTGAGGGCGGGGACGCCCGAGGCGTTGCGGAGCAGGGCGGGGAAGCCGCTGCCCACCATGATCATCCGGTTGAGGAGCAGGTTGTCGGCGATCTGGTTGTGCACGGACGCGTCGCTGTAGCGGCGGCCGGTGACGATGATCCCGCCGACCTTGTTGGCGAGCGGGCGGTCGAAGCGCAGGAATCCGACGCCGGCCCGTTCGATGAATATCTGCATGAGGTGGGCGAGGCCGAAGCCGTGCACGGGGACGGCGTAGATGATCCCGTCGGCCTGCTTCATCTGCTCGACGATGGCGGGCATGTCGTCCTGGAGGGCGCAGGGGGTCGTGCGGCTGTTGCAGTCGCCGCAGGGGCTGCACGGTGAGATCCGGTGGTCGCGCAGGTGGATCTGGCGGAACTCGGCGCCGCGGCGGCGTGCGAGTTCGCCGGCGTAGTCGAGTGCGAGGTCGGTGTTGCCGCCGGCGCGTTCGGATCCGGAGATGCCGAGGATGACGGGTCGGTCGTCGGTCCGGTCGTCGGAGCGGGTGTCGGTTGAGTCCTGGGTCGTGGTGCCTTCTGTTCCCTGGGTGCCGTGCATGTGTGTTTCCCCCATGGTGGTGTGCCGGGAGGGGGCGGGGTGGTCGGGCCCGCCCCCTCCCCCGGCGTCCGGTCGGTCCTTGGCGGGTCAGTCCTTGAGCTTTCCGGCGAAGTAGTCGATGTAGGCCGGCATGTCGAAGTGGCCGTGGCCGGAGAGGGAGAACAGGATCGTCTTCTCCTCGCCGGTCTCCTTGCAGGCCAGTGCCTCGTCGATGGCGACGCGCACGGCGTGCGTGGACTCGGGGGCCGGGACGATGCCCTGGTTGCGGGCGAAGGTGACGCCGGCCTCGAAGCAGGCGGTCTGCGGGACGGCGCGGGCCTCCAGCAGGTCGTGTTCCTTCAGGGCGCTGACGATGGGCGACATGCCGTGGTAGCGCAGGCCGCCGGCGTGGATGCTCGGCGGGACGAAGTCGTGGCCGAGGGTGTGCATCCGGGTGAGCGGGGTCAGGCCCGCGGTGTCGCCGAAGTCGTAGTCGTACTGGCCCTGGGTCAGGGTCGGGCAGGAGGACGGTTCGACGGCGATGGCCCGGACCGGGCGGCCGCCGCGCAGCTGCTCGCCGAGGAAGGGGAAGGCGAGGCCGGCGAAGTTGGAGCCGCCGCCGGCCGCGCCGATGACGATGTCGGGGTAGGCCTCGGCCATCTCCATCTGGAGCTGGGCCTCCTGGCCGATGATCGTCTGGTGCAGCAGGACGCTGTTGAGCACCGAGCCGAGCGCGTACTTGGCGTCGCCGCCGCTGGTGAGCGCGGCCTCGACGGCCTCGGAGATGGCCAGGCCCAGGCTGCCGGGCGAGTTCGGGTCGGCGGCGCGGGCGGCGCGGCCCGCCTCGGTGAGCTCGCTGGGGCTGGCGGTGACGCTGGCGCCGAAGGTCTGCATGAGGCCGCGGCGGTAGGGCTTCTGGTCGTAGCTCACCTTGACCATGTAGACCTCGCAGACGATGCCGAAGTACTGGCAGGCCAGTGCGAGGGAGCTGCCCCACTGGCCGGCCCCGGTCTCGGTGGTGAGCCGTCCGATGCCGGCCTGCTTGGCGTAGTAGGCCTGCGGGATGGCGGTGTTGGGCTTGTGGCTGCCGGCGGGGCTGACGCCCTCGTTCTTGAAGTAGATGCGGGCCGGGGTGTCGAGGGCCTTCTCCAGGCGGTGCGCGCGTACGAGGGGGCTGGGCCGCCACTGCTTGTACAGGTCGAGGACGGCGCCGGGGATGTCGACGGTGCGCTCGGTGGTGAACTCCTGGGAGATCAGCTCCTGCGGGAACAGCGCCTGGAGGTCGGCCGGGGTGATCGGCTCGCGGGTGCCGGGGTGGAGCATCGGGTCCAGCGGCTTGGGGAGGTCGGCGACCAGGTTGTACCAGGTGGTGGGGAGGCTGTCTTCGGGGAGCAGGAACTTCGTCTGGGGCATGGGGCTTTCCTAGCTGTGTGAGGTGCCGGGTGCTGGTGCTGGTGCGGGTGCTGGTGCTGGTGCTGGTGCGTCCGCCGTGGTGGGCCGGGCGGCGGGGGTGCTGTCGGTGGCCGGGTTGTCGTGGTCCGTGGCGGGTGCGGGGCGGATGCGCAGCAGGGCGAAGGCCGCCATGCCGGCCAGCGGGGCCGCGAGCAGGATGAGGAAGACGGGCTGGTGGCCGTGGGCGGTCCAGACGACGCCGAGGCCGACGGGGACCACGAGGCGGGCGAGGCCGAGGACGAAGCCGTTGAGGGCCATGAAGCCGCCGACGCGGCGCTTGTCGACGTGGTCGGCGATGTAGGTGGGGACGACGACGGAGACGATGATCTCGCCGAGGGTCCAGATGACGGTGGAGAGCAGGATCGCCGCGAGGGAGAAGCCGAGGACGATCACGCCGAGGCCGAGCGCCCACAGCACGCCCGCGACGAGGAGCAGCGCCTTGGTGCCGTGGCCGCGCAGGTGCTTCTCCAGGACGAGGCCGAGGCTGACCACGACGACGCTGTTGACGGTGTAGACGGCGCCGACCAGGCTCGCGGAGTCGTCGAGGACGGTGGTGACGGCGAGCGGGAGGGCGTATTCGAGGCCGATCAGCGGGACGACGTAGAAGAAGGAGACCAGGACGAGCAGCAGGACGTGGGTGTGTCCGAGCGGCCCGGTGCGTTTCTTGCCGGAGGGGTTCTCGCCGGAGGGGGTCTTGCCGGAGTGCTTGTCGCCGGGGGCCGCGGTGTCCATGCGGTCCTTGGGGACCCACAGGGTGATCATGGCGACGCAGACCAGGCCCGCGAGGATGTTGCCCGCGAACATGACCTCGTAGGAGTAGGCCGCCGCGACGCCGCCGAGGAGCGGGCCGACGCCCATGCCGAGGTTGTTGCCGATGTAGCTGAGGGTGTACGCGAAGGGCCGCTGCTCGGGTGTGGTGAGGTCGGCGACGAGGGTGTTGGAGGCGGGTCCGAACATGCCCATGCCGAGCAGGGCGATGAACAGGAGCACCGCGTACGTCCACGGCGGGCCGCCGAGGACGGCGAGGCCGGTGTATCCGGCCGCGTTCAGCAGGAGCGCGGTGAGCAGGGCGGTGCGCCGGCCGCGCCGGTCGCACAGGGGGCCGCTGAGGAGGCTGCCGACGAGGAGTCCGGTGGAGCCGACGGAGATGAGCAGCCCGGCTCCGCCGGGGGTCAGGCCCTCGCCCCGCACCAGGTAGACGGCGAGCAGGGGGAAGACGAACATGCCCGCGCGGTTGACGAAGGAGGCGAGGAAGAGCACCCGTAGCGGGAGGGGCAGTTCCTTGAACCGGGTCCACCACATGGGCTAGGCCTGCTCGGTCTCGACGCGGAAGGTGTCGCGGACGGTCTTGAAGCGGGCGCGTACGTCCTCGAAGTCGGTGCCCTCGCAGACGTACCAGCCCAGGACGTCGTTGGAGCGGGTGGGCGGGGCGAGGACGTCGCCGACCTCCTTCCAGACGTCGGCGTCGAGGACGGCTTCGAGGGCGGTCAGTTCGGCGGGGGTGGTGATGGCGGTGATACGGCCGTAGGCGCCGGAGGCGAGGTACTCGGTGCCGATCTCCGGGCCGAGGCGGGTCGCCGGGCGGTGGTCGGCGTCGAGTTCGAGGGCGCACCATTCGCCGGCGAGGTTGATGCCGCGGCCCGCTTCGATGGCGGGGACGATGGAGCCGCCGCCGGCGCGGGCGCCGGCCTCGCCGAAGACGACCTCGCCGTCGTCGAGGAGGAAGAACTCGGCGTGCACGACGCCGGTGCTCAGGCCGAAGCCGCGCAGGACGACGGTGTTCAGTTCCAGGATGCGCTGCTCGGCGGGGGTGAGGTCGTACTTGCGGGAGATGGTGCCGCCGGGTTCGTCGCGGTACTCCAGGATCGCGTACGTGTAGCGGGAGAGCTGTTCGAAGACGGGGTCGCCGTCCTGGAAGAGGGAGTCGACGTGGTACTCGGTGCCGCTGATGAACTCCTCGACCCGGTACTCGTGCCGGTCGTCGCCCATCTCTGCCCAGACGCGGTCGAGTTCGGCGCGGTCGTCGACGCGGTAGGTGTTGCCGCAGGCCCAGCCGGCGGCGGGCTTGACGACGATCGGGTAGCCGACCTCGTCGGCGAACTCGGCGACGGCGCCGACGGTGTCGGGGCGGCAGGAGCGGGCGACGCGGACGCCGAGCTCCTCGGCGCGGCGGTGCATGACGTTCTTGTCGCGGAAGTTGAGGGCCTGGTCCGGGGTGAGGCCGGGGATGGCGTGGTCGCGGCGGCAGCGGGCGGCGGGCAGGACGTCGCCCTCGAAGAGCGGGAAGATCCGCTCGATGGCGTGTCCGGTGACGATGTGGTCGACCGCGGCGCGGACGGCGGCGGTGTCGTCCAGGTCGGCGTGGTACTGCGCCAGGCCGTCGGCCTCGGGGGCCCGTTCGCCGGAGGGGAGCAGCACCACCGTCTGGACGCCGCGGGCGGTGGCGGCGGCGACGACGCTGCGGAACTGGGCGATGTAGCGGCCGGCGGCGGGACGGTAGACCACCAGGATGGAACGGGTCGCGGGGGGCGTGGGGTTCGTGGAGGTCGTGGGGTTCATGCGGGGCTCCTCATACGGGTCAGGCCGTGCTTCGGGCGCGTACAAGGTCAGCGGACCGTCGCGGCCGAGGGGGCCGTGAACAGCTGTCCGGTCGGCTCGGACCCGTCGAGGACCACCGCGGGCCGCGCGTCGGCGCCGAGTTCGGCCAGGGCCGCGGCGAGCAGGCCGAGGGCCTGCTCCACGTCGGCGCGGCCGCCCTCGTGCGCCGACTCCACGGTGAGCAGGAGGCGCCGCCGTCCGACGCCGGTCTTGACCACGTCGCCCTGGCGCCAGTTCCAGCGCCGCGAGTGGGCGCGCCCTTGGCCGTCGGCGTAGACGACCTCGTCCGCGTCGGGCTGTTCGGGGGCGTCGGGCGCGCCGAGGGGGAGGTAGGTCTCGGTGCCGTCGGCGAGGCGGACGGCGAGTTCGCCGTCGATGTCGCCGACGTCGCAGGAGGCGACGGGGAGGCGGGTGTCCAGGGAGACCGCGTTGCACAGGTCGACGAGGGAGTTGATCCGCGGGAGGCGGTCGCCCTTGGCGACCCGGCGCAGGACGGACTCGGCGGCGCAGGGGAAGCGGTTGGGGTTCACCTCGACGGCCCGGTAGGCGTCGCGCCAGGCGGCGATGGCGGGCAGCGCGGAGACGTCCGCCTTGTCGAGCCGGGCCGCGTGGAGGGCGTCCTCGGCGGCGGTGAGGCGGGCGTCGGTCCCGGGGTCGTGCCGGACGACGTCGATGTCCGGTACGGCGATCAGGCCGAGCACGTAGCCGGGTACGCGCTCGGTCAGCCGGGCGTCGATGGTGACGGTCAGGCCGCGGGGAGCGGGGGCGCCGGCGCTGTCGCTGTCGCTGTGCATGGGGTGGTGATCCTTCGTTCCGTGTCGGTGGCCGGGTGCGGTGGGCCGCCGGTGGGGCGGGGTTCCGCCCGGTTGGACGGTGGTCCGCCCGTTTGGACGGTGTCCGCTGACAGGCATGACGGTAGGGAGCCGGTGGCCTGCCGGTTGTGGCCAATTCCCGGGAATTACGTGAGGCCGCTTCCGGGTGCCGTGAGCCCCGCGGCCGTGTGCGCGAGGTGGCCGGATGCCCGCGGCCGTGCGCCGGGTGGCCGCCGTGGTCAGCCGGTCTTGGCCGCCGGTTCGGACGCCGTGGTGTCGGGGGCGGGGGCGGGGGCGGTGACGCGGACTCCGATCAGGGTGGTGAGCAGGGCGAGGGCGGCGAGGGCGGCTCCGTAGGCGCCGAGCGGGCCCGGGCCGCCGTCCTCGATGACGAGGCCGCCGGTGAAGCCGCCCAGGGAGATCCCGGCGAACGTGGCTGAGGAGTTCAGGGACAGCAGCAGCGGCCCCGAGGCGGGGGCGATGGCGAACAGCCGGTGCTGCTGCGGCGGCTGGGTCGCCATCGCGGTGACGCCCCACAGACCCATGGCGAGGACGGCGGTGGGCAGCGCGTCCCGGGTCAGCGGCAGCGTGACCAGGACCAGGGCGAGCCCGGCGACGGAGACCAGCAGGACCGGGGTGGGGCCCCAGCGGTCGGTGGCGCGGCCGCCGAGCACCGTGCCGGCGACGGCGAGGACGCCGAAGACGAGGAGCAGCAGGGCCAGGGTGGTGCCGGAGCCGTGGGTGGCCGGGTGGAGGACGGCGCCGATGTAGGTGAGGGCGAGGTAGCCGCCGGTCATGAACAGCAGCGTGGTCAGGACGGCGAACAGCACGCGCGGGTCGCGGACCGGTGCCAGGCGGGCCGCGAGGCCGGGGGCGGCGGGCAGGCGTACGGCGGGGAGCGCGCCGGCGACGGCCGCGGCGCACAGGGCGCCGACGCCCGCGAGGAGCCAGAAGGTGGCGCGCCAGCCCAGGTCGGCGGCGAGCCAGGTGCCGAACGGCACTCCGGCGACGGTCGCGGCGGACAGTCCGCCGAGGACGACGGCCATGGCCCGGCCGCGTCGTTCCGGCGGGGAGAGCGCGGCGGCGGAGGCGGAGGCGGCCGGGATGTAGAGGGCGGCTCCCGCGGCGGTCGCGATCCGGGCGGCGAGCAGGGTGCCGAGGCCGGGGGCGAGCGCGGAGGCGATGTTGCCGAGGGTGAAGACGGCGAGGGAGACGACCAGGACGGTGCGCCGGTCGACGCGGCCGGTGAGCGCGCCGAGGACGGGGGCGAGGACGGCGTAGGTGAGGGCGAAGGCGGTGCTCACCCAGCCCGCGTCGGCGAGGCTCGAGCCGAGGCCGTCGGCGACCTCGGGCAGGACGCCGGCGACGACGAAGGTGTCGGTGCCGATGGCGAACGCGCCGACGGCGAGGACGGGCAGGACGGGCAGGGCGGGGCGGGTACGGGTCATCAGGCGGCCCTCGTGGCGGGTCGGACGCGGAAGGCGTCGGGGTCCCCGGCGACGGGGGCGCCGCCGAGGAGGACGAGTTCGATCGCGTCCGGGCGGCTGAGGACCGTGATGTCGGCGGCCGGGTCCCCGTCGGTGACGACGAGGTCGGCGAGCCGTCCCGGCTGGACGGTCCCGGCGTCGTCGCCGCGGCCGGCGAGCCGGGCTCCGTTCGCGGTCGCCCAGGTGAGCACCGTGGGGGCGGGGATGCCGGCCATGGTGACGTACAGCTCCAGTTCCTTGGCGTACGTGCCGTGCGGGGTCCAGGCGAAGCCGAAGTCGTCGCCGGCGACGACGGGGATGCCGCGTTCGACCATGAGGGGCAGGATGCGCAGCGAGTTGGCGATCTCGGCCTCGAACTCCAGGCTCTCCAGGTATTCGACGGTCTTGCCGTGGTCGGTTCCCGTGGTGAGCAGCATGTGCGGCTGGTAGAGGCTGGGGACGACGAAGATGCCGCGTTCGGCGATGTCGTCGAGGGCGGCGTCGTCGGCGTAGGTGGCGTGGTCGATGACGTCGACGCCGGCGGCGATGGCGTTGCGGATGCCCCGCAGGCCGCGGGAGTGGGCGCGTATCTTCGCCCCGTGCTCGTGGGCGGTGCGGGCGGCGATGGTCAACTCCTCGGGGGTGAAGAGGAGTTCGTGGGAGCGGCCGTTGGGGAAGGTGTCGTCGCCGGAGGAGAAGACCTTGACGATCTCGGCGCCCTGGGCGATCTCGCCCGCGACGTACCGGGCCATCTCCTCGGGGGTGTCGGCCAGGCGCATCAGGTCGGTGGGGATGCGCCTGCCGACCTCGGGGTTGCGGCGTTCGGGCGGGCCGGAGACCATCAGGTCGCGGCTGCACGGGGTGATCCGGGGGCCCAGGAGGTGGCCGGAGTCCACGGCCTTGCGCAGGGCCATGTCGATGCCCGCGACCGAGCCCGCGCCGACGAAGGCGGTGTAGCCGAGGGCGAGCAGGGCGGTGGCGTTGCGGGCGGCGGCGAGGGTGGTGTCGGGGACGGAGTGCGTGAAGAGCATGTCGCGGCCGTCGAGGACGTTCAGGTAGGCGATGTGGGTGTGGCCGAGCGTCATGCCGGGCATGACGGTGCGGCCGTCGAGGTCGAGGACGTCGATGTCGGGGGCGTGCAGGGGCGCGAGGTCCTCGGGGAGGACCGCCTCGATGCGGTCGCCGTCGAGCAGGACGCTGCGCCGGGGCAGCGAGGCGCGGCCCAGGCCTTCCTGGACGGTGGCGCGGTGGAGCAGGGTCTTGCGTGGCACGTGGGGACTCCCGCGGGCTAGGACTGGGGTTGGGGCCGGGTGTGGCTACGTCCGGAGGGCGGTGGCGGGCGGGGCTTCGCCGGCCCGCGGGGTTTCGTCGGCCCGCGGGGTTTCGTCGGCCCGGCTGAAGAGCGTCCAGATGATCTCCGCGCCGGGGCGGACGGCCAGCCAGCGCAGGCCGTGGGCGCGGATTCCGGGGGCGTTGGTGACCGCGAGTTCGGCCTGGCCGGCGGCGACGGCCTCGGCGGCGGCCTGGGTCGAGGAGACGTCCACCCAGGCGACCTGGCGTGCGTCCAGCCCGGGCGGCACGACCTCGGCGTAGATCCGGCGGACCTCCCACATGGCGGCGACCGTGACGGGGCCCGTGCCGGGCGCGGGCGGGTTGCCGGTCGCCGAGGCGATCCCGTACTCGGGGGTGGCCATGGGGAAGAAGCCCTGGAGGCTCAGGTCGCGGTGCCAGTGGAAGCGGGTGAGGCCGCCGTAGGCGCTGGGGACCAGGGCCAGGTCGGCCTTGTGTCCGATGACGTGGTCGAGGACCTCGTCGAAGGTGTCGAACAGCTCGACGGACAGGTCGTGTTCGGCGGCGAGGAAGCGGGCCGCGAGCTCGCTGGAGGTCCCGGCGGGGCCGAGGGTGGCCAGGGTGGTCCCGGGGCGGGCCGCCCAGCGCCTGGTCAGCTCGTTCCACCGGGCGCCGTACTCCGCCGCGAGGGCGGCGGGCAGCGGGGCGGACGGGGTGGCGGGCGCTCCCGGGGCCCGGGCGGGGAGCGGCTGGGCGGGGGTCACCTCGTCAGCTTTCATAGCCACGGTTCGCCGCCATCCTTCGGGCCACTCGGGTCTCGTGGTCGGGTTCGGTGCGCTTGTCGACGATGCGCGCGGCCTTCCAGCTGACGAAGGCGCCGGTGCTGACGATCGGGTCGAGGCCGTCGCTGAGCTCCACGGTCACGGGGACGCCGAGGGCTTCGGCGGCCCGTTCGCGCACCGCGTCGGCGAGGGCCCGAGGGTCGGGCACGAGTCCGTCGAGGAGTTCGAGGCGGACGGTGAGGTGGTCGTGTCCGTCGGTGTCGCGGTCGATGACCACCTGGTAGCCGGCGGAGCCGGTGACCCCGGTCAGGACGGCCGTCTCGATCTGTCCGGCGGTGAAGCGGCCGGTGCCCAGTTCGAGCCGGTCCAGGGTGCGGCCGACGATCCGGACGAGGTCGCCGGGCATCTCGCAGTCGCAGTCCGTCTCCTCGACGGCCACGACGTCCCCGGTGCGGTAGCGGACGAGCGGCTTCACGCCGTCGACCAGCATCGTCACGGTCAGCTCGCCGGTGCCGCGCGGTCCGGCCGAGAGCCCGGTCTCGGGGTCGACGACCTCGACGAGGTAGTTCGTCTGGGAGAGGTGCATGCGCTTGTTGCGGCAGGCCGTCGCGATGACGAAGGCCTCCTGGGAGCCGTAGAGGATGTTGTAGACGTCGGCGCCCCACACCGATTCCAGGTTGCGGGCCAGGGCCGGCGTGCACATCTCGCCGGTGACGAACAGCAGCTTGACGCCGAAGTCGCGGCGCAGGTCGTAGCCGTAGTGCGTGGCGGCCTTGGCGAGGGTGAGGGCGACGCCGGGGGTGCAGCAGATGACCTCCAGGTCGAGGTCCTTCATCAGCTGGAGGGCCTTCTCGAAGCCGATGACGGGCGAGTACGGCCAGATCTTGGCGTTCATCGAGCCGGTGTTGCGGGCGACGTCCCCGAGGGTGTCGCCGAAGGAGTGCACCTCGGTGGGGCCCATCAGGCCGATGCGGGGGGCGTGTTCGCCGAAGTGGTGGCGGAAGATCGACGCCCAGGACTCGGTGACGTGCGCGTTGCTGGCGACGATCTCGCGGCCGTCGCGCGGGCAGGGCGTCGCCCGGCCCGTCGTACCGGTCGTCTCGTAGAAGAAGAGGGCGTCGGCGAGGGGCCGGCTGAGGACGTCGAGCATCTCCTCGCGCAGGTCGGCCTTGGTGGTGTAGGGCAGCGCGGACAGGTCGTCCGGGGTGACCTTGCCGAAGTCGACGCCCTCCAAGTGGCGGGCGTAGAAGGGCGATCCGGTGGTGACCTGGTCGAGGACCGTGCGGAGCTGGCGGGTGCGCCAGTCGGCGAGGGCGGTGTCGGTGAGCGTACGGGCGTAGAAGGCGCGGTGCAGCGCGAGGTAGCGGTCGGTGAACTCGGCCGCTGGGCCCTGGGTGGGCAGCCACATGGCGTGGTGGTCCTCTCGTCGTGGGCGCGGGGGCGCGGGGCGCGGTGGCGCCCGGGCAGCGCGAAGTCGCCTGCGCGGGTGGGGATTCGGTCGGCTCGGGGGGCTCGGGCGCGGCCCGCCGGTGGGCCGGTGGGCCGGTGGGCCGGTGGGCCGGTGGGCCGGACTCCGCCGGGGCGCCGGGCGGGCGCCGGGCGGTTGCGGGCGTGCCGCCGCGCGCGGGCGCGGCGGGGCTCGGCGCCGCAGGGGTCGGACGGTGGCGCGAGGGTCAGACGGTGGTGACGGGGTCAGACGGTGGTGACGGGGTCAGACGGTGGCGCGGGCGGCGCCGGGGGCGGGTGTGCGGACGCCGGGCACCGGCGCGCCGTCGACGCTGTCCAGGAAGTTGCGGAAGAGGGTCATCCCGTCCTGGGTCATGATGCTCTCGGGGTGGAACTGCACTCCCTCGACGGCGAGCGTGCGGTGGCGCACCCCCATCACGTAGCCGTCGTCCAGGGACCGTGCCGTCACGGTCAGGTCCTCGGGCGGGTCGGTGACGATGAGGGAGTGGTAGCGGGTCACCGTCAGCGGTTGCGCGGCGCCCCGGAACACGCCGTCGCCCCGGTGTTCCACGAGGCTGGTCTTGCCGTGCATCAGGTGCTTGGCGACGGCGACCCGCGCCCCGTACGCGAGCCCGATGGCCTGGTGGCCGAGGCAGACGCCGAGCAGGGGCACCCGGCCGGCGAAGGCGTGCACCAGTTCGACGTGTCCGGAGTCCGCCGGGTGGCCGGGTCCGGGGCCCAGGACGACGGCGTCGGGGCCCGAGTCCACGAGTTCGCGGGCGGTACGGGTACGGGAGCGCACCACCTCGGTCTCGGCGCCGAGGGTGAGGAGGTACTGGTCGATGATGTGGCAGAAGCTGTCGTACGCGTCGACGAGGAGGACCTTCACGCCATCAGCTCCTCACCGGTGAGCGCCCAGTAGGCGGGGCTCATCTTGGCCAGCGTCTCGCGCCATTCGGCGCCGGGGTCGGAGTCGGCGACCAGGCCGGCCGAGGCCTGGGTGCTGTAGCGGACGCCGTCGTGGACGACGGTGCGTATGCACAGGGCCAGGACGGCGAAGCCGCGTACGTCGATCAGGCCGAGGGCGCCGGCGTAGATGCCGCGCGGGTGGTCCTCGATGTCGTCGATGATCTCCATGGCGCGGAGCTTGGGCGCTCCGGTCATGGTGCCGGCGGGGAAGGTCGCGCCGATCGCCGTCCAGACGTCCGTGCCGGGCCGGATCCGGCCGGCCACGGTGGAGACCAGGTGGTGGACGTAGGCGAAGGGTTCGACCTCCATCATCGTCTCGACGCGCAGGGTGCCGGGCGCGCTGACGCGTCCGATGTCGTTGCGGCAGAGGTCGACGAGCATGACGTGCTCGGCCTGTTCCTTGGCGCTGGCGCGCAGTTCGGCGACGCGCCGCTCGTCGTCGGCGGGGTCGGTTCCGCGCCGGGTGGTGCCGGCGATGGGGCGCATCGAGATGGTGTCGTCCTGGATGCGGACGAACAGTTCGGGGCTGGCGCCGATGACGGTCCGGCCCGCCCAGGGGACGAGGTACATGTAGGGGGACGGGTTGCGGTGGCGGAGCCGGCGGTAGACCTCCAGCGGGGTCAACGTGCTTTCCACGTCGATGCGGTGGCCGATCTGGATCTGGTAGGCGTCGCCGATCTCGATGTGGCCGAGGCACCGCTTGGCGCGGGTGTGGAACGTCTCCTGATCGACGGTGTCGTGGACGGAGAGCGGGGCGGGGGCCGGCGGGACGGTGTCGGCGGCGGCGTTCCCGGTGCCGCTGCCGGTGCCGTTCCGGGTGCTGACCCGGGTGCTGACCCGGTCGACGACGGCCCGCAGGGGTTCGGGGCCGTCGGCGGAGGGGAGCAGCGGGCCCTCGGCTCGGAGGTGGTGGACGCCGCCGTCGCGGACGTCGTACCAGACGGTGTCGGCGTAGAGGGTGAGGGTGCAGCGCGGGGTTTCCGGTCCGGTCTCGCGGGGGGCGGGGAGGTCCTCCATGGACCAGGCCGCCTCGTAGGCGAGGGTGGTGAGGAAGCCGAAGGCGAAGGTCCCGGTGGGCACGTCGGTGTCGACGTCGAAGCAGCCCTGGAGGGCGTGCAGCAGGGGCCACACGGCGTGCGGGTCGCGAAGGGCCCAGCGCCGGTGGGGGTGTTCGGGACGTCCGGGCGCTCCGGAGTGCGCGGGCGGGCCGGCGACGGCGGTCAGGGCACCGGCGAGGGCGTCGCCGAGCTCGCCGTCCGCGACGAGTTCCACGTGCCCGGCGTGGACGCGGAGTTCGGCGAGGCGTCCGCAGCCGACGGCGGCGAAGTGCCGGTCGCGGTCCGGTCCTTCCAGGCTCTCGAAGAGGTAGACGTCGCCGTGTTCGCGGGTCTCGGCGAGAGCGGTGTAGAGGCTGAGCGCGTCGACGGGCGGGAGTGACTCGCGGACCACCCGGACCCGTACGGCTTCCGGCCCCCGTGCGGTCCCCGCGGTCGCGGTCCTGACTGGATCCAACGCTGATAACAGCGGCATGACGAACGAACCTTCCCGATCCTGACGGATCATGGGATTCGGGGAGAGCCGTCGCGCCGCGGCGCGCCGCGATGTGCGTCGCGTCGCGCCTCGTTGCGCGCCGCGGTGCGCCGCGACGTGCGTCGCGGCGTACCCGTCCGGACGCCGCGCGAGGCGCGCGTCCGGACCACATCGTTCCGGTTCCCCCGAACCGCCCCCGTACCCGCCGGTGGTCTGCCGGCGGCGATTGCGTGTGCGACACGACTAGATCAAATGCGACGATGCGGGTGCCATACCACTTTGGCTGTCAGGGAGGAGACCACTTGTCGTGGCAACTGGCGATCACCGTGGACCGGGCATCGCCCCTTTCATTGACCGCTCAAGTAAGGGACGCGTTACGGGGGTTGATCGAGGAGGGCACGCTGCTGCCGGGCAGCCGGATACCGTCGAGCCGCCAACTGGCCGTGGACATCGGGGTGGCGCGCAGCGTGGTGGTGGAGGTGTACGAGCAGCTGTCGGCCGAGGGGTACCTGGCGAGCAGGCGGGGGTCGGGGACCAGGGTGTCGCTGCGCGCGGGTCCGCCCGGCGGTCTGCCCTCCACGCTCGTGCCGGCGGATCCCGACCCGGCCTCGGAGCCGTTGTGGGACCTGCGGACGGGAACCTCGAACGTGGTGGGCTTCCCCCGGCAGGAGTGGATCCGCTGCATGACGAGCGTGGTCAGCGAGGCGGGCCGCCAGGAGCTCAGCTACTCGCCGCCGTCCGGGGTGCTGCTGACGCGGCGGGTGCTGACCGGCTACCTGGGGCGGGTGCGGGGGGTGCGGACCCGTCCGGACGACGTGATGGTGACGGCCGGATTCGCCCAGGGGCTGGCCCTGTTGTGCCAGACGCTGCAGGAACGCGGTCACACGACGATCGGGGTGGAGGACCCCGGCCACCCCGGTGAGCGGGAGTTCATCACCAACTCGGGCCTGCGCCCGGTCGGCATCCCGGTGGACGAGGACGGGCTGCGCGTGGACCTGCTGGAGCGGAGCGGGGTCCGGGCCGTCCTGGTGACGCCGGGCAACCAGTTCCCCACCGGTACGCGGCTGAGCCAGGCGCGGCGCGCGCGGCTGGTCGCCTGGGCCCGCGCGGTCGACGGCTTCGTCATCGAGGACGACTTCGACAGCGGTTTCCTGCACCGCAACGACCGGGTCTCGGCGCTCCAGCGCCTGGCCCCCGACCGGGTGGTGTACGCGGGGAGCGCGAGCAAGGCCCTGGCCCCCGCCCTGCGCCTGGGCTGGCTGGCGGGCCCCTCGGAACTCATGGCCTCGATCGAGCACGTCCGCGCGGGCTGGGACATCGGCTGCTCCGGCCTCGAACAGCTGGCGCTGACCCGGTTCGTCGACACCGGCGCCTTCGACCGGCACCAGCGCAAACTCGCCTCGGAGCTCCACCGCCGCCGCCAGGCGATCCGCCGGCAGGCCGCGAAGGCCCTTCCCGGTTCCGTGCTGCTGGGCCGGGACAGCGGCCTGCAGGCGTACCTCCAACTGCCGGCCGACGTGGACGAGAAGACGGTGGTCAGACTCGCGAGGCGCCACTCGGTCCTCGTGCGCGGCGGCCAGTTCTACGCCCTCACCGACACCTCGCGCCCACCCGCCCTGGTCATCAGCTACGCGACCGTCGACGCCCCGGGCCTCCTCCGGGCCATGACGGCCCTGGGCGCGGCGTACCGCGGGGCGCGGCGGGATCGTTAGGGGCCAGTGGGGGGGTGGGTCGGCCGGGTCAGGCGCAGGCGCGGCGGGGCGCGGAGCAGGGCCTCGCCGGGGGCGTCGGGCGGGACCGGGGTGGCGCGCTCGACCGTGCAGCGGCGCGGGTGTCCGGCGGATACTGAGGCCGATGGCCTCCGACCGCGCCCCGCGCCTTCGCCGACTCGCCCGTACGCTCACGGAGCGGTTCGGCCTCGCCCCCGACGGGCGCGGCACCGGCGGGATCGAGGCCGAATGGTCCGCGTCGGCGCGTACCTGGACGTTCGTGTGGACGGACGGGCCCGCCGTCGCGCAGGTACGGGACGCCTGCCGGGAGGCCGATCCGGGGACCGCCGGCGAGGGCGTCCGGTACGTCCGTGCCTTCTCCGAGGACGCCGTCGCGCTCGGTGCCGTCCGTCTGGCGGTCCGCCCCGGCGCCGGCGCGGGCCGGCGTCCCCTCGTACGGCCGGACGATGTCGAGCTGCTGTGGCGGGAGGAGTCGTTTCCCCAGCCGTGCACGGACCGGGAACGCGCGCTCGTCTACGCCCTGGTCTACGAGGTCCACGACGCGCACCGCATCAACCGGGCCGGCGCCGAGGAGATCTGCGGGTTCGTCAACCGGTACGGCCTGGCCGTGCTCCTGCGCCGGTCCGGAGCCGAGCTGTCCCCCCTCGACGTCCTGACCGCCCACTACGCGGCGTCGCACGCCCACCCCGCCTGGCGCTACCGGCTGACCCCGATGGACGCCGAGGTCCTGTTCCGGGCGGTGCGCGAGGACCCGCGGGCGCCGGTGGAGCTGATCACCGCCGCGCTCGCCCTCCTGCCCGGGCTGCCGGCCGGGTACGACGAGGGCGGGGACGAGCTGCGGGCCCGGCTCGCGGCGTCGTCTCCGCCGTGACGGGGGCGCCGGGCGGGCAGACCGGCGGTGAGCCCACGGTGCAGGCCGTCGGCCGCCGTCCTACGCTGAGGTGATCGCGCGTCGCGCTTTGAGTGCGGAGGCATCTCATGGCCGAAGGCACCGAAGACACCGGAAGCAACGGTTCTCCCCCTGAACCACGCCCCTCCGGACCACCGTCCGGAGGGGCGTCCGGGCCGCCGTCCGGGCCGCCGTCCGGGCCGCTGAACGGGCCGCTGAACGGCCCGTCCCCGCGGCGGCCGGAGCGCAGGTGGCCGCTGCTCGCCGTTCTGCTCGGCGGGATCGGCCTCGTCGTCGGGGTCATCGGCATCCTCGTGGGCGCAGGGGCCTTCGACAGCGACAGCAACAGCGGCGGCGGTCAGGACCCGGGGCAGGGCCAGGCCACGCAGGTCCGGACGGAAGCGGCGCCGACCCCCGCGCAGGCTTCCGCGCCGACTCCCCCCTCAGCTCCCCCGTCGACTCCCCCGTCGGCTTCCGCGTCCTCCGCGGACGGTACGCACGCCTTCGGGGAGACCTGGAAGTTCCCCGACGGCGTCGAGGTGACCGTGTCGGCGCCCAGGACGTTCACGCCCACGCAGGGCGCGTCCGGGCACAAGACCGGCAACAAGGCGCTCGCGGTGGAGGTGGCGGTACGCAACGGCGCCGGGGAGCGGCTCGATCTGGACACTGTGGCCGTCAGGGCGAGGGACGCGGGCGGCAGGGAGCTCGCGGACGTCTTCGACGCGGAGGCGGAGCCGCCGATGCTCGGGTTCCACGGCTCCCTGCTCACCGGCCGGAAGGCCGTCGGGGCCTACGGCTTCGACCTGCCGCCCGGCTCGGCCGACCGGCTCGACGTGGAGGTGAGCGTCGGCTTCACCCAGCCGTCGGCCTTCTGGAGCGGCCCCGTCCCCTGACGTCAGCCCGCGGATCGGCATATCGGCGACCTGGCTGTTCACCGGCGTCTACGCCGACGGCCTCGACGCCCCGTACGAGGCCCTCTCCGCCCGACGCCCGCGGCCCGGGCCGTGGCCGAGGTCGGCCAGGACCTCGCGGGCCGCTCGGGCGCCGGAGGCGAGGGCGCCCTGCAGCGAGCCCGTGGTGCGGTGGTCGCCGCACACGTAGCGGCCGCCGCCCAGGCGGGTGGTCCGTGTCAGCGGGTGCGGCGGCGGCATGGCCGGCAGGGCGTCGCGCACCGTGACCTGGTGGACGGTCTCCCAGGAGCGGGTGTCCGTCCCGTACACCTCGGCGAGCGCCTCCCGGAGCCGTACCTCCCGTTCCGGGGAGAGCTCGCCGAGCACGGAGGTCGACACCAGGGCGCGGCCGTCCCCCGCGAACCGCGGGTGGACCTCGGTCAGGACGCAGGTGTTCAGGAAGCGGCGGCGGGCGTCCACGACGAGCGTGGGTTCGGCCAGGGGGGAGCGCTCCGCCGCGTGGTAGACCGTGCTCACGGTCCGTACGGCGGGGACTTCGAGCCCCGGCAGGAGGCGGGCCGCGGCGCGCGGGCCGGTGGCGACGACCACGGCCCGGGCGTCGGCCCGGGTGCCGTCGGCGAGCCCGACTCCCCCGCCGGTGAGCCCGTCGACCGGTGTCCCGGTCGACAGCACCCCGGCCGGAAGGGCGTCGGCCAGCTGGGCGGGGACCGCCTGGATGCCGTCCGCGGGCAGGCAGAGCGTCCCCCGCAGGAACGCGCGCCAGACGAGGTGGAAGACACGGGCGGAGGTCGCGAGGTCCTCCTCCAGGAAGACACCGGACAGGAAGGGCCGGAAGAAGGTCTCGACCAGCTCCTGGGACACCCCGGCCTTCCTCAGGGCGAGGTGGGTCGTGGTGTCGGGCCGGGAGCGCAGCCGTGCGACCGGCTCCAGCATGTCGCGGGCCGACAGCGTTCCGGCGGCGAGCAGGTCCCTCGGGGTCGCCGCCCTGCCGGTCAGCAGGTCGCCGCTGCGCCGGAGGTCCCGGGTGGGGTCGGTGAACCGCCGGATCCCGCCCGGGGTCGACACGAGGACGGCGGGGCTGAACGGGCGAAGGCGCAGCCGGCGCAGGTCGAGGCGCCTCTTGACCTGCGGGTAGGAGGTGTTGAAGACCTGGAAGCCGCGGTCGACCGTGAAACCCGCCACCTGGTCGGTGCGCATGCGGCCGCCCGGCGCCCCGTCCGCCTCCAGGAGGCGGACGTCCACGCCGGCGGCGGCGAGGTCGGCCGCACAGGCCAGGCCCGCCGCGCCGGCGCCGACGACGACGACGTCCGTACGGGCGCCCGTACGGCCGCCCGCACGGGCATCGGTGCGGCCGTCCGTGCGTTCCCCTGGGGAAGGGTTCACCACGTGCGCTTCTCCTCGCTCGGGGGCCGCGGGACGGACTCGCCCGTGGTCCTGAGGTTGTACGGCATGAGCCGGTGCTCGCCGTCGGTCAGGGGGACCTCGGAGGGCCTGCGGTACTCGGTCGTCTCCCCGGGCAGCCCGGCGGATTCGGGCCGATGGGGGTGGGATTCCGGGTCGGGAGGCGGGAGTTCCCTGGTGTTGACCCGCGTCCCGAAGACGAAGGCGCCGATCAGCACCGCCACGACGACCAGCCCGCCGAGCACCTGGGCGAGTCCGGACTGCCAGACGCCGGCCGCGAGGACCGGCCCTTCCAGGAGGTGAGTGCGCATGAGGCTTACCTCTCTGTTCTTCGCGCCGTCTGTTCGTCACTGGTCCATTCCGTGCGGGACACGGACGCGGATGCGCTTTCCCGGGGGCACTCGCATCGCTCGTGCGTCGTACTGTGAGTGGCATGTCAGAAGGGACCACCCACGGCATCACCACCGGTGCGGTGGCACGGCGCCTCGGCGTCTCCCCCACCACGGTGCGTTCGTGGGAGAAGCGGTACGGGATCGGTCCCGCGCTCCGGGAGGGCGGGCGGCACCGGCGCTGGGCGCCCGGGGACGTGGCGATGCTCGAGGAGATGTGCCGTCTCACCGCTACCGGCGTACCGCCCGCCGAGGCGGCCCACGCGGCCCGCGCGGCCCGTGGCGGCGCCGTCGGCGACGGGCCCGGCACAGGGCCGGGAGCAGAAGCGGGAGCGGGCGCGGGGTCGGGTGTGGCCGGGGCTCCGTCGGCTCCGGCCGTTGCTCAGGACGTGCCGCTGCCCGCGCCGGCGGACCGGCCGGAGGCGGGACGCCGCCCGGGGTACGGCAGCGGGCTGCCCCTCGGGGACGTACGTCAGGAGGGCCGGGGGCTGGCGCGTGCGGCCGTACGGCTCGACGGTCCGGCGATGCAGGCCCTGCTGGAGCAGGTCATCGAGGAGTACGGGCTCGTGGCGGCCTGGGAGGAGGTGATGGCTCCCACCCTGCACGCCGCGGGCCGCAAGTGGGCCTCCTCGGAGGACCGCTACGTCGAGGTGGAGCACCTGCTGTCGTGGCACGTGTCGACCGCGTTGCGGCGCGCCGCGGTCAGCGGGCCCGTATCGCCCCGGTCGACGACGCCGGTCGTCCTGGCCTGTGCGCCGGCGGAGTTCCACACGCTGCCGCTGGAGGCCCTCGCGGCAGGCCTCGCCGAACGGGGTTTGCCGACGCGCATGTTCGGTGGCGCGGTCCCCGCCGAGGCGCTGGTCGCGGCCGTCCGCCGCACGGGGCCGGGCGTGGTCGTGCTGTGGGCCCAGGCGCGGTCGACGGCCTCGCACGCGCTCGCCCGGCACGTGTCGGAGATGACGTTCGGGGTGAGGGGAGCCCGTACGACGCCGGTCGTCGTGCTCGCGGGTCCCGGGTGGGCGGGGGGGTCCAGCGCGGGGTTCATGCGTCCGGGCAGCCTGCGTGAGGCGCTGGACGCGATCTGCCAGATGTACGAGGAGCCTCAGGGACCGTAAGGACGGCCGGGGTCCCAGGGGTCACAGGGACCGTGGTGGGCGGGGCAGGAAGCCGCTCGTCCGCGCCCGGTAGGCCGCGTAGCCGGGGCGGGCGGCCATGTGCGCCTCCAGCATCCGCTTGCCGCTCCCCCAGACGAGCAGCCCGGTCATCGTCAGGGGCGAGACGATCGTGAGGGCGGCGGCGGGCCAGCTCGCGCACGCGGTCAGGTAGAGCCCCCACCAGACGAGGAAGTCGCCGAAGTAGTTGGGGTGCCGGGTCCAGGACCACAGTCCCCGGTCCATGATCCTGCCCCGGTTCGCCGGGTCGGCCTTGAAGCGGGCGAGCTGGTGGTCGCCGACGGCCTCGAAGGCCACTCCGGCCGCCCACAGGACGAGGCCGAGGACCAGCAGGGCGTCCACTCCGTCGGGCAGGTACGCCGCCGCCTGCACGGGGAGCGAGACGAGCCAGACGAGGGCGCCCTGGAGGAGGTAGACCTTGCGCAGGGCGACGAGCGCGGGGCGGCCGGGGGCGCGGGAGAGCATCCGCGCGTAGCGGGGGTCCTCGCCCTGGCCGCGTCCCCGGCGGGCGATGTGGAGCGCGAGCCGCAGGCCCCACAGGCAGGTGGCGAGGGTGACGGCGAGCCGTCGCACCTCGTCGCCGTGGCCGGCGGAGAGGCCGTAGGTGACCAGGGCGACGGCCGTGAACGCCAGACCCCAGGCGACGTCGACGATGCGGTGGACGCCCTTCACGAGCGCCAGGGCGAACGTGACCAGCATGACCGCGAGGGCGGTGGCCGCCGCGGCCGCCAGGTTGACCGCGAACGCGGAGGCGTTCATGCGCGGGCCCCGTGTTCCGGGCCGGTCGCCACGAGGCGGAGCCGGCGGACGTCGAGGTAGCCCGAGCGGAACCCCGCCTCGGAGTAGGCCAGGTACAGCTCCCACATGCGGCGGAAGACCGCGTCGAAGCCGAGGGCGTCGACCTCCGCCGACCGCTCGACGAACCGCTGCCTCCAGAGGCGGAGCGTCTCGGCGTAGTGGTCCCCGAACCCGGTGTCGTGGGTGAGGGTCAGGCCCGCGGCGGAGGTCTCCTCGGCGATGGCCTCGGGGGACGGGATGAGACCGCCGGGGAAGACGTACTTGCTGATCCAGGTGTGCGTCCGGGCGGTGGCGAGCATCCGCTCGTGCGGCATCGTGATCGCCTGGAGGGCGATGCTTCCGCCGGGCGCGAGGAGCCGCCGGAGGGCGGTGAAGTAGTCGGGCCAGAACTCGGCGCCGACCGCCTCGATCATCTCGACGCTGACGATGGCGTCGTACCGGCCCTCGGCCTCGCGGTAGTCGCGGATGTCGACCGTGACCCGGTCGGTCACGCCGGCGTCGGCGATGCGCCGCAGTGCCAGGTCGCGCTGCTCGACGGAGAGGGTGAGGGTCAGGACGTCGGCGCCCCGGAGGGCCGCGCGGATGGCGAGTTCGCCCCAGCCCGTACCGATCTCGAGGAGCCGCGTCCCGGGACCGACGCCGGCGAGGTCGAGAAGCCCGTCGATCTTGCGGTGCTGGGCGGAGGCGAGGATGTCGTCGGAGGCGGAGGCGGTGGCGGTGGCGGTGGGGGCGTCGGTCGTGGCGGGCAGGGTGTCGAAGAGGGCTGAGGAGTACGTGAGCGTCGGGTCGAGGAAGAGGGCGAACAGGTCGTTGGACAGGTCGTAGTGGCGGTGGATGTTGGTACGGGCCCCCTCGACGGTGTTGCGGTCGCCGGCCGGGCGCCGGTGCGCCCACAGGCCGCGGAACCGGCGCAGCGTGGCGGGTACGAGGTCGTCCACGTGGGTCGCGAGAACGGTGAGTACGGCGGCCAGGTCGTCGCTGTCCCATTCGCCGGCCATGTACGACTCCCCGAAGCCGATGAGGCCGTCGGCGCCGATCCTCCGGTAGAACGCCGCCGGGTCGCGCAGCGTCAGTGTCGGGGGGCCGCTCTCGGTCCGCGTCGGGTCGTGGTGGTCGTTCTGCCGTATGCGCAGCGGCAGTCGGGCGAGGGCGCGTTCGACGACGAGCCGTGCGAGGGCGGTGCGCGCCGCGGAGGCGCGGGGGAGGCGGGCCACGTCGGGCCACCGCTCGGCGTCGACGGCGGACGAGGGGGCGGGAGCGTCGGCGGGGGCGTCGGGGGACGGGTGGGCGGTGGCTGTGCGGGTGTGCGCGGCCAAGGGGGTGGAGACGGTCACAGCATGCCTTCCCTGGTGGGCGGAGTGGGGCGGGGGCGGACGGGCAGTCCCTTGAGGTGGAGGCGGATGCCGTGCAGGCGGATGCCGGCGCTGACGGCCGCGGTCGACCAGGGGTGGCGCAGCGCGACGGTGAGCAGGTCGCGCGTGCCGGCCGGGCGGCGGCTGCCCCGGACCGTGGCGGTGAGCGGCCGGGATCCGTCCGGTGCCCGCAGTTGCACGGTGAGGTCGAGGTTCTCGCCGGGCAGGGGCAGCCGCATGCGGTAGGAGCCGTCGACGTCGAGGAACGGTGAGACGTAGAAGTCCTTGGCGACGTCGGCGCGGCCGTGCGCGTCGGGCCGGAGGAGGTAGCAGTGCCGTCCGCCGTAGGTGTTGTGCACTTCGGCGACGACGCAGACGGGCCGGCCGGTCCGGTCGTGGCACCAGTACAGCGTGAGCGGGTTGAACACGTGGCCGAGGACCCGGGCGTGGGCGAGCATCAGCACCTGGCCGTCGGCGTCGTCCACGGCCCGGGACGCGAGGAAGGCGTCGAGGCCGGCGCGGATGGTGGGGGCCCGGCCGCCGAAGTGGTCGCGGGCGTCGAAGCGTGCGAGGGGGCGCAGGAGGCGGGGCTGTCGGGGCAGGTCGTCGAGGTCGACGAGCCAGAGGTAGGTGCGCCGGCGCAGGGAGTGGCGCACGGGCCCGACGCGGGTGTGGGCGACTTCGCAGGTGTACAGGGCGGGGACCCGCGGGAGCAGGGGTGGGGGCAGCGGGCCGTGCGGTGCGGTGCCGGCGGCCGGCGTGAGGGGGGTGTTCACCACGTCGCTCCCAGGGCTCGGGCCGCCTCGACCCCGGAACGGCAGCCGTCCTCGTGGAAGCCCCAGCCGTGGTAGGCGCCGGCGAAGGCGGTGACGGAGGTGGTGAGGCGGGGAAGGTCGCGCTGGGCCATGACGGACTCCCGTGTGTAGACGGGGTGTTCGTACTCCATGCGGGCGAGCACGGTGGTCTCGTCGACGCGGTCGCCGGCGTTGAGGGTCACGATGTGCCGCTCGGCGAGCGGCAGGCGCTGGAGCCGGTTCATGTCGTAGCTCACCCGGACGGAACCGGGGCGGGCGGCGCAGGAGGGGAGCCAGTAGTTCCAGGATGCCTGCGCGTGCGGTGATCGCGGCAGCACCCCGGTGTCCCGGTGCAGGACGGTGGGGTTGCGGGAGTAGGTGAACGCGCCCAGGACGCGGCGTTCCTCCGCGGTGGCGTCCGCGAGGATCCGCAGGGCCTGGTCGGGGTGGACGGCGACCACGACGGCCGCGTGGCGCCGGGACTCCCCGGCCCCGGTGGTCACGCGTACGTGGTCGGGGCCGCGCGTGACCGCCCGTACGGGTGTGGCGGTGCGGACGGCGGTGATGCTCTTGGCCGCCTTCTCGACGTAGGCCGAGGAGCCGCCCGTGACGGTCTTCCACTGCGGCGAGCCGGTGGTGGAGAGCAGGCCGTGGTGGTCCAGGAAGCGGAAGAGGTAGGCGGCGGGGTACTTCAGGGAGGTGTCGGGGGCGCAGGACCAGACGGCGGACACGAGCGGCAGGACGAAGTGGCCGACGAAGTAGGGCGAGAAGCGGTGGGCGTCGAGGAACGAGCCGAGCGTCGCCGTCTCGTCGCCGGAGGCGAGCAGGCGGCGGGCGGCCCGGTGGAAGCGCGGTACGTCCGCGAGCATCCGCAGGTGCCGACCGCGCAGGGCGTTGCCTCCGCCGAGCAGGCCGCGCAGGCCCCGGGCGCCGGCGTATTCCAGGCCGCAGCCGTCGCAGCGTACCGACATGCTCATCTCGGAGTCCTGGGTGGCGACGTCGAGTTCGCGGAAGAGGCGCAGGAGGTGGGGGTAGGTGCGTTCGTTGTGGACGATGAAGCCGGTGTCGACGTGGACGGTGCCGCCCTCGGCGGTCGGAAGTTCGTGGGTGTGGGCGTGGCCTCCGAGGCGGGAGTCGGCCTCGTAGAGGACCACGTCGCGGGTGCGTGACAGGAGGAAGGCGGCGGTCAGGCCCGCCACTCCGGCCCCGACGACGGCGATGCTGCGGTCGTTCAACGGTTTCCCCTGGTGGAGTCGGTGCGGTCGGTGCCGGTGCGGTCGGTGCGGTCGGTGCGGTCGGTGCCGTTGCTTTCGGTGCCGTCGGTGCCGTACGGGAAGGACCGCGGGAGGTCTCCGCGCAGCCGCAGGAGGCCGCGCCTGGCATGGCTCTTGACGGTTCCGAGCGGCATGCCGGTCTTGCGGGCGATGCCGGCGTGGGTCAGGTCGTCGAAGAAGGCGAGGGTGAGGACGTCGCGCTGGAGGCGCGGCAGACGGGCCAGTTCGCTCATGACGACGACGTGGTCGAGTACGCGGTCGAGTACGTGGTCGGCGCCGTCCGGGGACGCGGCCCGGGGCGGCAGGGCCGTACCCGCGGCCGCCACGAGCTCGGCTCGGCGGGTGCGCGCGGAGAGCGTGTCGGCGATCTTGTGCCGTGTGATGCCGACGAGCCAGGCGGAGACCGGCCCCTGCTCCGGGCGGTAGCGGTGACGGCCGCGCCAGGCGGCGAGGAAGACCTGCTGGGTCACGTCCTCCGCCTCGCGGGAGTCGCCGATCGCGCGGTTGGCCAGGGTGTGCACCAGACCGCCCCAGCGCCGGTACGCCAGCTCCAGGCAGCGTTCGTCGCCGCGGGCGAGGCCCGCGCCGACGTCTTCGTCGTTCATCTCGGCGGCCGGGTCGGGGAGGCGGTGTGCCGTGGTCGCTGCGCTCATGACGACTCCTTCTCGGCCGACGCGCGCCAGGTCCGCTGGTCGGGGTCGGGGGATCCGCTCGGTGCGAGGGGCACCGGGCCGGGGGGCGGGGGCTCGGGGGGTGCGGGGGGGTGCCCCGCGGTTCTCAGGATCTGGCGCAGCCTCGCCCGGATTCAATGCGCAGCGTTTGCGCAGCGCTTTAGTGCGGCGTTTTCGTGCGGCGTTTTCGTGCGGCGCTTCCACACATCCGGCCCCCCGGACCCTCCCCCGCATCCGTCGGGCGCGTCGTGGAGGAAGCAAGGGGCATGACCAGTTCACGCACCCCGTTCCAGCCGCCCCGGGAGGTGAGGCCGTGATCGTCGTGGAACGTGACATCGTCCTTCCCGTCACCGTGGACGAGGCCGTCTCCTATCTGGAGGACTTCCGGCACGCCGAGCGGTGGGACCCGGGAACGGTGCGCTGCGTCCGGGTCGGCGAAGGACCCGTGCGGCCGGGCGCGGAGTGGCGCAACACCTCGCGCTTCAACGGGCGGACCACCGAGCTGCTGTACCGCCTCGACGTCAGGGAGCCGGCGCGTCTGGTGTTCGTCGGGACGAACACGTCGGTCACGGCGACCGACGACATGCGCTTCGAGGCGCGGGGGGACGGGACCGTCCTCCTGCGGTACCGGGCGTCGCTGCGCTTCAAGGGCCTGGCGAAGCTCGCGACCCCGTTTTTGAGGGCGGAGTTCGAGAAGCTCGCGGACCGGGTCGCGCGGCGCCTCCCGGCCGCCGTGACGGAGGAACGGAACCGCTGAGCGTCCACGGCCTCCGTACGGCCCCGAGGGTGCGGCGCGTCCTCGGCCCGTCCGGGATTCGCCGTGCTCAGATGGAACAGCACCAGTCGGGGCGAATCTGCACAGATCGGCACAGGGAGAGGTCACGGATGTCCGCGGGCACCATGAGGGCGATGGCGTACGAGACCTACGGCGGGGCGGAAGTGCTCCGTGAGACCCGGCTGCCGCTGCCGAAGGTCGCCCCCGGCGAGGTGCTCGTGAAGGTCCGGTGCGCCGCGGTCAACCCGGTCGACTGGAAGATCATGGCGGGCGGGCTCGACGGCATGATGGACGTCGTCCACCCGACGGTGCCCGGCTGGGACGTCAGTGGCACGGTGGAGCGGGTCGGCATCGACGTACCCGAGTTCGCGGTCGGCGACGAGGTGATGGCGTACGCCCGTAAGGACTACGTGCACGGTGGCACGTTCGCCGAGTTCGTGAGCGTGCCCGTACGCGCTCTCGCGGCCAAGCCGGCCTCGTTGGACTGGGCGCAGGCCGCCGGGCTGCCGCTGGCCGGGCTGACCGCCTACCAGCTTCTGCGGCGTCTGGGGACGACCGCCGACGACACCGTTCTCGTGCACGGCGCGGCCGGCGGGGTCGGGTCCATCGGCGTCCAGCTCGCCCGGGCGTGGGGGGCGCGGGTTATCGGCACCGCTTCGCCGCGCAACCACGACCGGCTGCGCGGACTGGGCTGCGAGCCCGTCACGTACGGGGAGGGGCTCGCCGACCGCGTGCGCGCCCTGGCGCCGGAGGGGGTCACGGTCGTCGCCGACTTCGTGGGCGGGGTTCTGGAGACCACGCTGGCCGTGCTGGCCGAGGGCGGGCGGCACGCCTCCATCGCCGACCACGCGGTGCTCGGTGCGGGTGGCCAGTGGATGTGGGTGCGCCCGGACAGCGAGGACCTCGCGGCTCTGGGCGCCCTCGCGGACGAGGGCCGGCTCACGGTCGACGTCGCCGCCACGTTCCCGCTCTCCGACGCCGCGGCGGCCTTCGCCCTCAACCAGGAGGGCCACACCTCGGGGAAGATCGTCATCGAGGTCTGAGGCCCGGGCCCGGCGGACTGAGGCCGGCGGGCGTGCGGGGACCGCCGGGCGGCGGTGCGCGCAGGCGCCGGCCCCGGTCACAGGTCCGAGGTGACGTCACCCGGGCAGAGTCGTTTCCCCGGTATGCAAATCCTTCGGACGAACGCCCGTCACCGGACCACGTCGATACCCACCCCCCGGCCACCGTCCCGTGACGCCGCCGAGGCGGCGCTCGTCGAGCACTACCCCGCCCTCGTGCGGCTGGCGCATCTGATCCTGCCGCCGGAACTCGGCCGTCACCGCAGGGTGCTGGCCGCCCACGCCCTGGTCCAGCGCGGTCTCGGCCGCGCGGGAGCCGGTACACGAAGCGGACCGCCGCAGCGGGGGGAGGCCGACTCCGTCGGCGACGCTCCTCGGGTCCCCGTGCCCCGCCCCGGCGGGAGCGCCGGCGGCTCGGTCCACGACTGGCTGCGCGTCCGGGTCGTCCGCGAGGCCCTGCGGCCGCCGCTGCGGGTCGCGTACGGAGCGGCCCTGCCCGGGGCGTTCGGCCTGCGGCTCTTCCCGCGCGCCGGCGGAACGGACGAACTCGCCCTCGACCGCGCGCTGGCGGCGGCCGAACCCGCGACGCGCGCGGCCCTCGCGCTGACGTCCCTCGAAGGCCTCGCTCCCCCGTCCGCCGCGGCGCTGCTCCGCGAGGCGGGCGCGGCCGAGCCCGAGCGGGCCGTGCGGGAGGCCGAACGGCTGCGGACGCTCCGCGCGGCCGGGGCGCCTGAACTCGCCTTTGACGTAGCCGAGTTGCTCAAGCGGCCCGAGTTCGATCCCTGCACGGTCCATCTGCGGCCGACCGACCTGCTGCGGCGTCGCCGCCGCGTCCGCCTGACCGCTCTCGCCGCCGCCGCGGCGCTGCTCACCGGGACCGCCGTCGGCGTCCTGGACGGATCGCCCGCCACCGCTCCCCCGCGCTCGGCGGCGTCCGTCAGCCCGGCCGGGGTGGCCCCGGTGCTCGTCCCGGCCGACGAATGGGCCGACACCTCGCGCGTCGACTTCACCGTCTGGCCCGCCCGCGGGAACCGGACCGGCGACCAGGCCCTGGTCCGGCGGGCGACGGCGGCGTGGGCGGGCGGCACCTCGGCCTCCTCCGGTCCTGTGCGTCCGTCGTTGCTGTACGCGGGCAGCGTGGACGGGACGGACGTCGTCCTGCTGTGGGCCGGAGGCATGCTCGTGCGCTACACCGAGCCGCGTACAGGTGCGGGTGCGGGCAACGGCCGGCCCGCGCTGGTGAAGACGCGGGCGGACAACGGCGACGTGACGACCGCGGCGGCCGTCGTCCTTGCCCGCACGGGCGAGCGGACCCGGTACCTCCTCGCCCCCTGGGTGGCCGAGGCCGGCACGCGCGATCTGCGCGCCCCCGGCTCCCCCGCGCGGCCTCTGCGCGTGGCGGCGGACGGGACCACCGAGCCCGAGCCCGTCACGGGCACCGGGCCGGGGACGGCGACCGCCGCCGCGGCCTGCGGCGACGTACCGGTACTGGAGTTGCGCTCGTCGCGCCGGATCGTGGAGGACCACGCCTTCCTCGTCGCCGACCTGGGCGGCCTCGTCCCCGCGCACCTGACGTGGACGCCGCTGCCGGTCCCCGGCGAGCAGGCGCGCCGGCCGCGCGAGGCGACCGGCCCGCTCGGGCTCGCGGCCTGGACGCACTCGGCGTGTTCCCTCGTACGCCTCCGGGACAGCGGTGTCCGCTCCGTCAACCGCTGGGAGTTCGCGGCGCAGACGCTGCCGGAGAAGGCGGGGCGCGCGGTGTGGGTGTGCGCGCGGGCCGACACGTGGGAGGGACGGGGGCGGGCGGACATCACGCTGGAGGTGCCGGGACGGTCCGTGCCCGTCACGACCGTGCACCGCACCGCGGCGTGCGGGCGGTTCGGGCAGGACGTCCTCGCCGGGACGTCCTGGTCCGCCCCCGGCGGAACGCGCTACGCCCTGGCCGCGGGCAGCCGCCGCGTCGTGGGCGTCACCGCCACGGGCGCGGTGCGGGCGAGCACCCGAGGACGCCTGCTGGCCGCACGCGCTGCCGGAACGGCACCGCTCGGCCTCACCGGACGCCTCGCGGACGGCTCGTCACTCCCGGGCTGGACGTCCCCTTCGGTCGAAGGCGGCGACTGAGCGGCCGACGCCCCTTCCCCTCCCGCAAGGGCTTCCGCACAAGGATGTCCTCCCGGGCACGCCGGCAGGGGGCGCAGGTGCGAGCGCCGTGGGCGGGGGCGGGGGTGCCGCCCCCGCCGGCCGGCGCGTCGGGACCACGGCGCCCTGACGGTGCGGCGAGTCCGCGTTCAGTCGCAGCAGCAGTTGCACGGGTTGCAGCAGCCGCCGTCGCCGCAGCCGCAGCCGTCTCCTGACCTGCCGCCGGATCCACCTGAGCCGCCGGACCCGCGTCCGCCACCGCCCGAGCCGCCGCCCCAGCCGCCCGACCCGCCGCTCGAACCGCCTGATCCGCCCGAGCCGCCCGAATGGCCGCCTCCGCCGGAGCCGCCGAACCAGCCGTCCCCACCGGAGCCGTCACGGTTCGAACCGCCGCCGTGGCCCTCGCCGAACTCCGGGGGCTCCGCGTCGCCGTCGTCGCATTCACAGCAGCTGGAGCACAGACGGCAGTCGGCGCACAGGCGGCGCCAGGACCGGCACCGCCGGCACTCCCCCTCCGACGATCGGTCCATGCCCACCGCCGTCGGGGCGCCGTGTGCCGTGGCGTCGCCGCAGGCGGTGGCCGTGCCGGTCTCCGGCGGTGTGCCCGGCGCCGTCGCCGTGCGGAGTCCCAGCCACGGCAGCACGCGTCGCGGGCTTCGTTCCTCGTGGGGATGCCGGCGGTGCTGGTGGTGGTCGTGGGGGCGGGGGTTGAAAGCCCGGTCGACGGCGCGTTCCGACTCGGTGCCCAGGAGTGCCCACACCAGGCGGCCGTCGACGAACTCGGCGTCGGCCAGGGCGAGGCGGATGCCGTGGACGGCGTCGTCGCAGAGCCGCCGCGCCTCGGCGCGGGTCGCGCCGGTCACGGTGATCGGGTTCCAGGCGCCCGCCGCCGCGTCCTTGTCGAGGTCCTCCACGGCGTCCAGCAGGTGCGCGAGCCGGCCGAACAGCCGCCCGGCCTCGGCCAGCGGTGCGGCGTTGCCCGGGCGGCCGGTGAGGACCGCGGTGTGCGCGAAGGCGGCGGCGGTCGCCGTCTCCGTGGGTTCCGTGACGGTCAGCAGCGAGCCGCCGGGGCCGGTGGACCGCTCGATCTCCGTCTGGCGCTCGACCGCCCCGACGAGCACCGCCGTGTCGAAGCCGAGGCGTTCGCCGCCCGCCGCGCCCGCCCGGTCCCAGCCGCGGGCGATGCGGCGCGCCGCGAGCGTCACCGGGCGGCGTCCCACCAGGCCGTCGCCGTCGGCGACGTGGTCGCGTATCTTCGCGGCGGCCAGCACCAGCGACACCGTCGCCGCGAGCCGCGCGCCCTCGCCCTGCGCCACGTCGGCGGAGCGCATCCCGCGCAGGGGGCAGGGGCCGGCTTCCCGGCGCCAGTCCCCGCTGCGCTCCGACTGGGCCTCGGTGAGCACCGAGACGACGAGGCCGTCGTAGTTGGTCGCCACCCGCGCGAACTGGCCGTACTCGCCGCGCAGGGCCAGGCACAGGCCGCAGAGATGCGCCATCCACTCCGTCCGCAGCCCCTCGCCCAGCCGGTGGCGGCACGGCCTGATGATTCCGAACATCGCGTTCCCCCCGTAGAACCCGCTCACGTCGGCCACCATTATGCGACGGTCGCGCTCGTGGTCCCCGCGGTGGTCATCTCCCGTAGAGGAACGCCCGGGCGGGCACGAAGACTTCGTGCCCGCCCGGGAACCGGACCCGTACGCCTTCCCGTGTCCACCGCGTCGACTCCACCCCCCGCTGCCCGAGGGCGGCGTCGACGTCGAGCCAGTGCCCGTAGGCGGGGGTGGGCCCCCGGCCGATGAACAGCCGGAAGGTGTCGCTCCCGTACAGGGAGCTGCGGCGGACGAGGGCGAGGTGGTGCGGCGCGTCGTCCGGGTAGACCAGCGAAGGCGGGGGCGTGCTGCGGTAGGTCACGTCGTCCTGCGGCCACCGCAGCGCGGTGAGCAGGCACCCGGCCAGGACGACACCGCACACCAGGCCCACCAGGAACGGCCGCGGCCACGGCGCCCTGCGGCGGGGGCGTGCGGGTGGTGGCGGGTTCGGGACGTCGTCGGCGACGGGCATGCGGGCGGGGACCTCCGGGAGGAACGGACCGTACGGGGGGGCGGGGTCGTGCGGGGGTACGGGGTCGTGCGGGGGTACGGGGTCGTGCGGGTCAGGCTGGGCCGCCGCCGCCCCGCCCGGGGTCCGTCAGCCCTGGGGTACCGCGATGAAGGCCTCGCTGGGCTTGGTGGTCGGGGTGTAGAGGGTGGTGGCGGTGGACGTGGTCGGGACCAGGTCGCGGTGGATCACCCTGGCCACGGCCTGGATCGTGTTCACGCCGTAGGTCATCGTGCTGTTGCCGTCGGTGAGGACGGAGACGGTGTAGTCGTGGCCGGCGCCCTTGAACGTACCGACGCTGTGTACGCGCCAGCCGCGCGTGGCGCGCTGGAGCCAGCCGTTCTTGACGTGGACGGAGACGGTGGAGGGCACGCCGGCGGGGGTGCCCCAGCGCTGGGAGGTGATGACGTTGCCCATGAGCTTGAGGATGTAGGCGCGGGCGTTGTCGCTCAGGACGCTGTTCCTGGCCGTGAGCAGGGAGAGCAGTCGCTGCTCGTCGGTGACGTTGATGCGGGTGAGGCCCCAGTAGCCGCCGGTCCCCGGCACCGTGCGGGTCATGCCCGCGGCCGTCAGGAAGCCCTTGATCTTGGTGAGGCCGAGCTGCCTCCACAGGGTGCTGGTGGCCGCGTTGTCGGACTTCGTGATCATGGCGGTGGCGAGGCCGGCCTCGCGGGAGGTCAGGTAGCGGTTGGTCTTCTTGGCGTCCCAGAGGAGGGCGGCGAGGACGGTCACCTTCACGACGCTGGCCGAGTCGAACGAGGTCGTGGCGCGGAGCGTGCACGTGGTGTTCGTGCTGCGGTCGCGCAGGCCGACGGCGACGGTGCCGCGGCGCGCGGCGAGGGCGGCGGTGATGTCCCGCTGGAGCTTGCTCGCCAGCCCCGCCTTGCCGGACGTGCAGCTGACCTGCGGCGTGGTGGCCGCGGACGCGGGCACCGTACCGGCGACGAAGGCCGCGGACATGCCGACGGCGACGACGGCCGCGGAGACGCGGGCACGCGGGAACGAGCGGTGAGTCATGTGGATCCCCCCTGGAAAAAGCGAACGCGCCTTCGATGCGTTCGCTCTCCATGACATCTCGACCGCGTGAAAGGTTGCAGGGATCCCGGGAAATCGTGGGGACGGCACACACCTGACGGAGTCGGTCCTCCTGTGTGGCGCGGCGGGGCGCACCCGGTCAGGATCCCTCCCCATGGAACGCTCCCGCGCCCCGCGCCGCACGTCACGGGGTTCTGTGCGCCTCGGTTCCCTCGTGGCCCTCGTGGTCGCGGTGGTCACCGGCTGCTCGAGTGACGGGACCCCCCCTCGGAACGCCCCTCCCTCCGCGTCCTTGCCCGCCTCCCCCGCCACGCAGAGCAGCGCCTCCCGTGCTCCGGCCCCCCAGGAGCCCGGTCCGGAGCCGTCACCGGCCATCAGCCGCCTGGGGAAGACGAAGATCGTCACGGTGGGCGATGTGGAGATCCGGGCCACCCGCGGCGAGAGCGGGATCCTCGTCGCGTGCAGCCTCACCAATTCCGCGGACAGGACGCGGAGCATCAAGGTGAAGGTCAGCGTCGGCGACGGCAGGGAGTGGGTGGCGACGAACGAGTTCGACTTCCCGCGCGTACCCGCCGGCGGCGTGGCTTCGCAGTCCACGGTGATGGGTGCCTCCCGTCCGGGGGAGCTGCCGGATGACCCGAAGGTCTACGTCGACGCCGTCCTGCCTTACTGATGCCTGGCTGAGCCTGGCTGAGCCCTGCTTCCCGGGCGAGGCGGCCCGTCCTGTTTGACCTTGACACGGTGACAAGGTCTTGGCTGTGGTCCGAGGAGGTGGTTGCCGATGACCACGACGAACGGGAACACGGAGACGGGGACGGACGTGGACGCGGCGCGCGTGCTCCGGGCGCTGGAGGACGGGCGTCCGTCGGTGCGGCTGCGGGCCGCTCTGGCGGCGGGTACGGCGCCGGGGGCGGGATATGTCGGCCCTCTCGTCGAGCGGTGTGCGGTCGAGCCCGAGTTCTTCGTCCGCGACATGCTGACCTGGGCGCTCACCCGCCACCCGGTGTCCCTGACGCTCCCCCGGCTGCTGGGCGAGGTCCGCTCGGAGCGGCCGCAGGCGCGCAGTCAGGCGCTGCACACGCTGTCCAAGCTCGGGGACCGGCGGGCGTGGCCGGCGATCGGCGAGGCGCTGCTGTCGGACGCCGACGACGAGGTGGCGCGCAGTGCGTGGCGGGCCGCGGTCGTGCTCGTACCGGAAGGCGGGGAGGCGGCGTTGGCCGCGGTTCTGGCGGGGCAGCTCGGGCGCGGCGGGCGGGAGACGCGGCTGAGTCTCAGCCAGGCGCTGGTCGCGCTGGGGGAGGTGATCGTGCCGGTGCTGCGGGCCGTGGCGGAGGCGGAGGCGGAGGACCCGCGTCGGCGGGTGCACGCGCTGGCCACGGAGCGGCTGCTGCGGGACCCGGACTCGGGGTTCGCGTCGGCGGTCGAGGAGGCCAGGCGTGTGGTGGCTCTCACGGGGGCGCCGCACGTCGGGTCGTCCGGCACCGGGGCGTCCGGCACCGGACGATAGGGCCATGTTGATCGGTGAGGTGGCGCGGCGGTCCGGGGTCAGCGCCCGCATGCTCCGGCATTACGAGTCGCTCGGTCTGGTGCGGCCTTCGGGCCGTACCGGCTCCGGGTACCGGGAGTACGGCGCGGACGACGTCCGGCGGATCTTCCACATCGAGAGCCTGCGGTCGCTGGGCCTGTCGCTGCGGGAGATCGGGCTCGCGCTCGAGGATCCCGGTTTCACGCCGTCGGCGCTCGTGGGCGACCTCGTCCGCCGGACCCGCGAGCGGATCGCGGCCGAGACCGAGCTGCTCACGCGGCTGCGCCGGATCGACGCCGAGGACCCCGACGGCTGGGAGGGCGTGCTGCGGACCGTGGCGCTGCTGCAGGCACTGGCGTCTCCCAGCGCCGACGCGCGCCAGCGCGCGGCCCTCGCCTCGGCCCACGGAGCCGTACGGGCGGAGGCCTTGGTCGAGGCGGTGCTGAGCGAGTCCGACCCGGTCGTCGCGGGAGCCCTGCGCTGGGCGCTGGCGCGGGCGGGCGGGAGCGGTCCCGCGTTGCTGGCCGAGGGTCTCGGATCGCCGGTGGCGGCCGTACGGGAGCGTGCCGTCAAGGCCCTGGCCGAGCTGCCGGGCGACCAGGCGACCGCGCACCTGCGGTCCGCGCTCGCCGGCGGCGACGTGACGGTACGCCGGTACGCGGCGCTCGCCCTCGGGGGGCGCGGTACGGCCGAGGCGGTCCCGACGCTCATCGGGATGGTCGAGGAGGGGCGCAACGACACCGACGCGGCCGACGTGCTGGGGATGCTGGCGAGCGATGCCGCGACGGCCGACCGGGTCGCGGCCGCGCTCGGTGACCGGGTCGCCGATCACGCCACCCCGGCGGCGGCGCGCAGGCGGCTGACGCAGGCGCTCGCGGACATCCCGGGCGCGGCGGCGCGGCGGACCCTCGCCGGGCTGTCGCACGACGCGGACCCCGCGGTCGCGCTCACCGCCGCGTACCTTCTCCGGTTGCGTGACGACGCGGTATGAGGCGGGTGGAAGGGGAGGACGTCAGGTCGCTTCGGGCTGCGTCCCTGCGGGAAGCGGAGCCGTACGCCCGCTCGTGCCGGTCGGTGGGGCGGCGAGGCGAGTCGGGGTGGTCGGTAGGGTCTGGCTGTCAGGTAACCGCCAGAACAGGAAGTTCATACCGTGCGCGTGCTGTTGTCGACGTATGGGTCGCGTGGAGATGTCGAGCCGCTGGTGGGGCTCGCGGTCCGGCTGCGGGAGCTCGGTGCGGAGGTGCGGGTGTGCGCTCCGCCCGACGAGGACTTCAGCGAGCGGCTGGCCGGGATCGGGATCTCCGTGGTGGGGATCGGGCAGTCGGCGCGTGCGCTGACGACCGCGGCTCCGCCGCCGTCGAAGGGGAATCTGCCGCAGCGTGCCGCCGAACTGATCGCCAGTCAGTGCGAGGTCATGCCGGCGGTGGCCGAGGGATGCGACGTGCTCCTCGCGACGGGGGCGATGCCGGCCATCGCGGGCGCGCGGTCCGTGGCCGAGAAGCTGGGCGTCCGTTACGTGTCGGCGGTCTTCCAGCAGTTGACCCTGCCCTCGCCGCTGCGTCGTCCGCTGGCCTACCCCGGGCGGCCGTTCCCGCCGGAGGTGACCGACCACCGGGAGCTGTGGCGGCTGGACGCCGAGAGTATCGACGCGCTGTTCGGCGAGGCCCTGGACGCGGGCCGGGCGACGCTGGGCCTGCCGCCGGTGCGCGGCGTCCGCGACTACGGCTTCGGTGCCCGGCCGTGGCTGGCGACCGATCCGTCGCTGGACCCGTGGCGGGAGATCCCGGACCTCGACGTGGTGCAGACCGGTGCGTGGACGCTCCCCGACGAGCGGCCGCTGCCCGCGGAGCTCGTGGCCTTCCTGGACGCCGGGGCGCCGCCCGTGTACGTGGGGTTCGGCAGCATGGCCGTACGGGAGGGGCAGGACGCGGCCCAGGCGGCCGTCGAGGCGGTCCGTGCGCAGGGCCGCCGGGTCCTGGTGGGCCGCGGGTGGGCCGGTCTCGATCTCGTCGACGACGGCGAGGACTGCTTCGCCGTCGGCGAGGTCAACCACCAGCGGCTGTTCGAGCGCGTGGCCGCCGTCGTCCACCACGGCGGTGCCGGTACGACGACGACGGCCGCCCGTGCCGGTGCTCCACAGGTGGTGGTGCCGCAGCTGGCGGACCAGCCGTACTGGGCGGCGCGGGTGGCCGAGCTGGGCGTCGGTGCCGCCCATGACGGGTCCGTCGCGACGTTCGGCTCCCTGTCGGCCGCGCTCGCCACGGCCCTGTCCCCCGACACCGCCGCGCGGGCGAAGGC
Organism: Streptomyces sp. NPDC020807; assembly: GCF_040641575.1. NCBI lineage: Bacteria > Bacillati > Actinomycetota > Actinomycetes > Kitasatosporales > Streptomycetaceae > Streptomyces > Streptomyces sp. NPDC020807. The sequence continues at coordinate 32,536 of NZ_JBFADU010000024.1, read as the reverse complement.
CGTGGCAGGCGCGGTCCGCTCCGACGGCGCGATGCGGGCGGCCCGGCTGCTCCTCGGCGGCGCCGGCTGAGGGCGCGGGGCCGGGGGCGCGGGGGGGGCTCCGGTACGGCGCCCGTGGCGCGTCCCGTGGCGCACGGGCCGGAGCGCACCGGGCGCCGCCGCGCTTCAGGACACGGCGTAGAAGCGGATGGCGACCTCCGAGTCGTCGCCGCGGGCGAGGCCGACGAAGACGGTGCGGGCGAGCCAGAGGTGGGCGGGGACGTCGGTGCGGAAGACGGGGGCGGTGCGGTAGTACACGCCCGCCTCGGACACCTGGAGATCCCCGTCGTACTGGGCGGGGGCCGCGGGGTCGTCCTCGTGGTAGTAGCCGCGGTTGGTGATGTCGATGACCGCGCCGTCGTCGGCCTGGAGGAGGTAGCGGGCGTCGAGCTGGTAGACCTCGCCGCGCCTGTCGCACCAGTCGCCGCCGCCGGCCAGGACCGTACCGCGCAGGCGGGGGCCTTCGACCGTGCCGCCGGTGATGGGGATGTACTCGGTGGCTTCCCCGGCGCCGTGTCCGATGTGCACGGAGGGTGCGAGGGACGCGCGGATCTCGAAGGCGAAGTCGAGGGCGGGAGCGAAGAAGGCCGGTTCGGCGGTGGTCTGCGGCTCAGGGGTCGGGGTGGTCACGGCGCTCCACAAGTCAGCGGGTCTGGCGTGGGGACAGGGGTACGGCGGATCCTAGGCAGGCCGCGCCCCTCTCGGTCAACGGCGTTGACGTAGTGGGGCGGCGTGCGGTGCGCCCTGTCCGCGTCGGCCGGGACGTCGGCCGTGACACCTGGGTCCCTCTCACGCCCCGAGGTCCCGGGGCGGAGTCGGGGGTGGCGGGGACGGTTCGGCGGCCGCGAGGAGTCGTCGGGCCAGGGCCTGGCAGCGGGTCTTGAGTTCCGGGGGGTGCAGGGCCTCGAAGTCGTGGCCCAGGAGGAGGACGTGCAGGAGCAGGAAGTCGAGGCCGGCGGCGCCGCTGTGGATCTCGCAGTGGGCGGGGCCCCGGGGGTGGACCACGGCCGCCGAGGCCGGGATCTGGTTGCGGACCGTCTCGGCCGGGGCGTGGACGAGGAAGCGGGCCTGGTGGGGGTAGGCGCGGCTCGCCACGCCTTCGTGGACGTACGCGGCCGCGTCGGGGGTCTCGCGGGGGCGGAAGCGCCAGGTCCGGGGGGTCGCGTCGGTGACGCGGTCGACGCGGAAGGTGCGCCAGTCGTCGCGGTCGAGGTCGTAGGCGAGGAGGTACCAGCGGCGGTCGGAGGTGACCAGGCGGTGGGGTTCGACCCTGCGGCGGTGCCGCTCGTCTCCTGACGGGTAGTCGAAGGCCGCTTCCACCTGGTCCCGGCAGGCTCTCGCCAGGGTCATGAGCGTCTCGGGGTCGACCGGGGTGCGGCCCGTGCCGAAGGAGTCCACCGAGCCGGAGAGCGCCCGGACCTCGTGCCGGAGGCGGGCGGGCAGGACCTGGTCCAGTTTCGTCAGCGCCCGCAGCGCCGCGTCGCCGGCGCCCGCGACCTCTCCGCCCGCCCCGGCGAGCAGGGAGACCGCGGTGGCGATGGCCTCCCGGTCGTCGAGGAGCAGGGGCGGCAGGGTCTGGCCGGGGCCGAGGCGGTAGCCGCCGCCCACGCCCTGGGCCGCGTGCACCGGGTAGCCGAGCGCGCGCAGCCGCTCGACGTCCCGCCGCACCGTGCGCGGGGTGACTCCGAGGCGGTCGGCCAGTTCCGGGCCGGTCCACAGCCGGCGTTGCTGCAGGAGGCCCAGGAGGGTCAGGACCCGTTCCGTCGTGCCCTGTTCGCCGCCGTCGCTCTTCTTGGTCTCCATGCCGTCCAGACTCGCAGAGATTGCGGACCGGTTCTGTCCTCCATCGGTGTCAGGGTGGTTCTCACAGCCGCTGCGAACGGCCGGTACGAACAGCCGCTACGAACGGAGCATCGTGATGAGCCGCAGTTTCCAGGTCACCTTCGACGCCCACGACCCCCGGGCCCTGTCGTCCTTCTGGCGCGACGCCCTGGGGTACGTCCATCCCGGTCCGCCCGGGGTCGACCTGCCCGAGGGGGCCGACCCGCTGGCCGCCTGGGAGGAGTTCCTCGCGCGGATCGGCGTACCGGAGTCGCAGCGCAACACGCGGTCCGCCATCGAGGACCCGGACGGGGACGGTCCGCGGGTGTTCTTCCAGCAGGTGCCGGAGGACAAGGTCGCCAAGAACCGTGTCCACCTCGACGTCCGCGCGGCGCCCGGGCTGCGCGGGGAGGAGCGGATGGCCGCGCTGGAGGCCGAGTGCGACCGGCTCGTCGCGCTCGGAGCGAAGCGGGTGCGGCGTGACGAGCCCGCTCCCCCGCTGAGCGAGGGGTTCATCGTGATGACCGATCCCGAGGGGAACGAGTTCTGTCTCGACTGATGTCAGGGGCGGGTGGGCTCGTTGGGCCGTTCGGGTGAGGGCGTGCTCGGTGCACTCGGTGCGGCCCGTGCGGTCTGTGTGGCTCGCGTGGTCTGTGTGTCCTGTGTGGTCTGTGTGGTCTGTGTGCCCACCGTCACCGCCGCGGCCAGCATGCCCAGCGCGATCGCGGCGATCAGGCCGAACATGCCCGCCACGTCCTGGACCCCCCGCACCGGGTCGCCGCCCAGCCACGCGTCCATGCCGCGCAGTCCGTGCGAGCCCGGTGTGAGGACGAAGAACGCCGCCAGGTACAGCACGTACGGCGGCGGGGCGCCGGGCCTGCGGCCCAGCAGCAGGCAGATCGCGGCCATGACCGCCGCCGCGGCGAAGGTCCCGGCGAGCGTGCCCAGCGCCCGTACGGTCAGGAGCTGCGTCCCGTAGGTGACGAGGACGAGCGCCAGGGACCACGGCAGGTCCTTGGCGCGCATCCCGAAGACGAGCATCACGCCGACCGTGAAGACCACCCAGGCGAACCAGCCCGCGAATGCGCCCAGTTCGGGCGCCACCGGCTCGTCGAAGATCTCCGACTGGTCCATGCCGAGCGCCGCCGCCGCGAGGACCGGCCCGAACGCCAGGGCCCCGAGCAGGGCCAGGGACTGGGCGAGACGGGCCGCGCCGGCCGTGATCCGGCCCACCGACAGCTCGACCATCGCCATCGTGATCGCGTCCCCGGGGATGAACACGAACAGCACCGGGATCATCAGCTCGATCGTGCCGCCCGTCACCCAGCCCTCCCGGGCCGCCACGAGCACCACGGTCCCCACGATCCCCGAGGCGGCGAGCGGCGCGAGCCATCCCGGCCGGCCCGTCACCTGCCCTCCCACGTGGAGCGCTCCGACGACGAGGCCGAGCAGGGCGGTCATCCACACCTCCTGCCAGGTCGGCTGGATCGACACCCCGAAGCCGACCGAGAACAGCACCACGCCGAGCAGGCGCAGCCAGGGCCCGTACGGATGGGGGGCCGCCGCTATCCGTTCCAGGCGCCGCCGGGCCTCGCCGGCGGGGACCCGGCCGGTGGCGACCTCGGCGAGCCACGGCTTCAACTCGCTGACCCGCGCGAGGACCGGGACGTCCGGCGCGTGTGCCACGACCCGGGTCGCCCCGCCGACCGTCACGACCGCCGAGTCGGCGAGGACGGTCACCTCCGCCTCGCGGCCGTACGCCGCGGCCACCGCGCGCAGCCGTTCCTCCGCGCGGAGCGTCCCCTCGTAACCGCCCGCGACCAGGAGGCCGGCCAGCCGCCCCACCAGGTCGAGTACGTCGTCGTCGGCCGTCGTCCCGTCGCACGGTTCGCCGCCCTCGCCGCTGGTCCTGCCGCTGGCCCTGCCGCTGGTCCTGTTCTGTCCTCCACCCATGGCTGACAGTCTCCGAGCCGGTGGGCTTCCCCGCCCGTCAGAACATGGTGTTGTCGTTCGCGCTGGTGGGCGGGACGACCTGGAGGACGTCCCAGTGCTCGACGATCCTGCCGTCGGCGTCGAAGCGGAAGATGTCGATTCCGGCGTACTCCTCGTCGGGCCACGTCTGGTGGCAGTGCAGGACGACGTGGTCGCCCTCGGCGAGGACGCGCCGGAAGGTGACGTGCTTGCCCGGGTACTCGGCGGCCATCCGCTCGAAGTAGTCGACGAACGCCTGCTTGCCGTCGGCGACGTGCGGGTTGTGCTGGATGTAGGTGTCGCCGGCGTACCGCTCGACGGCCTCGGCGGGGCGGCACTGGTTGAACATCAGGTCGTAGAAGGCCTTGGCCGTGGCCTTGTTCCGCTCCGGGTCGCTCATGCCGTCACCGTAGGGCCGGGAGCGGGGCGGTGCACGCGGAGACGGCGGCACCCGGCGGTCAGATGTGGAGTTCGGGCGGGAAGCCCGTCCAGCGCAGGTCGGCCGGGAGGTGGCCGGTGTCGTTGAACAGCAGGACCGACGCCGGGCGGCCGGGCGCGTAACGGATCACGGTGAGCGCGGCGTTGGCGTGGTTGATGCCCATCCAGCGCGCCTCGGGGGCCTCCAGGGCGTCGCGGACCAGCCAGGCGATGAGGAAGTTGTGGGTGACGACCAGTTCGTGGCGCGGTACGTCGCCGGCGACGGGTCCGGTGAAGCGGGCCACCGCCTCCCGGGCGAGGCCGGGGCCCTGTTCGCGCTCCTCGGCCGGGAACAGGGCCAGGTGGCCGAGCATGGCGTCGGCCGACTCCGGCGGCAGTTCCTCGCGGCCCGGCATGTACGGGATGTAGTCGCCGGCTGGTGCGGAGCGGTGCAGGGCGACGCCGTCGAGCTGCTCGCCGACCAGCTGTGCCGTCTGCTCCGCGCGGGCGAGCGGGCCGTGGTGGATCGCCGCGAGCGGGGCTCCGCGCAGCCGTTCCCCGAGCAGGACGGCCTGGCGGCGGCCGGCGTCGGTCAGGGTCGTCTCGTCCGGCGAGGCCTCGCCGTGGCGGGTCAGGTACAGGTAGCGGGCGGCTGTTGCCGTCACAGGCACGTCCTTCGTCAGGGGCATCGTCCGGGGCGGTCGTCCGGGGGCGGTCGTCCGGGGGTCCGCCGTTCGTGATCTTGCGAACTCCCGGACAGACGGACGCCGGCAGCGCGCTCCGCGGTTCCCGGGGCCGTACGGGCGGGTCGGCGGGTGGCGAGGTCAGCGGGGTTTGGGTGCGGTCCGTGCGGGTCAGCGGGCCAGGCGGTGGAGCAGGGTGGGGACCGTCGTGTCGCGGGGGGCGGGGGGCGTGCCGGTCAGGTGGGTCAGGAGCTGGGCGAAACGGTTGTCCGGCTGGCGCAGGAACGGTTCGCCGCCCTCCCACAGGGCCGTGCGCAGGCGCTCGGGGGTGAGCTGGCCGTCGCCCGCCGAGGCGGTGACGAGGAGCTGGGCGAGGCGCCGGTCCAGGTGGGTCGGCGTCCAGCGGCCCGCCGTCAGGTCGACGGACAGGTCGGCCGCCAGACCGGCGGCCGTCACCGCGGCGGTCCCGGTCCCGGTGGGGTCGGCGGGGCTGGTGGGGGTGGTGGGGGCGGGGGACTTCATGGGAGTGAGTCTGCCTTTCATGGGGCGGGAAAGCGTGGTGGGCGCGTACTCCTCGTTGCCGGGAGGAGTACGCGCCCACGGGCACCGAAGGCGGGGTGGACCCTGCGACGGGGGCGGGCGCCGGGTCCTTCCCCGTGCCCCGCTCGGGCGGGGTACGGGGCCGCGCTTCGGTGGTCTCGGGGTGGGGCCGTCAGCTCGTCGCCGCGGCCTTGCGGCCGGCGACGGCGCGCAGGAGGACGGCGAGGGCGACCAGGACGATGCCGAGCCAGACGACGCTGGTGACGCCCGTGTGGTCGGCGAAGAGGCCGCCGATGAGGGCGCCCAGGGCGATGCAGGTGTTGTACGCCATGGTGTTGAGCGACATGGCGGCCTCGAAGGTCTCGGGCGCGGCGGCGAGGGTCATGTTGATCTGGCTGAGCTGGACGACGCCGAAGGCGACGCCCCACAGGACCATGGCGGCGATGACGCCGATGTCGCTCGTGCCGATGAGCAGCAGCATGCCGAGCGCGGCGATCAGGAGCAGGCCGCCCGCGACGAAGCTGCCCTTGAGGCTCTTGTTGACGGTCTGGCCGCCGACGAAGTTGCCGATCGCGCCGCCGACGCCGAAGACGATGAGGACGACGGTGATGAAGCCGACCGTGGCGGAGGTGGTCTCCTCCAGGTAGGGGCGGACGAAGGTGTAGGCGCCGAAGTGTCCGAGGACGAAGAGCACGACCATGATCAGGACGACGCGCAGCTGCACGTTCTTGACGGGCAGGGAGAAGACCTCGCGGACCGAGACCGCGTTCGCGGACGGCAGGGAGGGGATCGTGAAGGCGACGGCGAGGAAGACCAGCGCGCTCAGTCCGGACCAGATCAGGAAGGTGGTGCGCCAGTCGCCGGCGCTCTCCAGGAGCGTGCCGAGCGGGATGCCGACGACGGTGGCGATCGCGATGCCGGACATCACCACGGCGGCGGCCTTGTTGGCCTGCTTCTCGGGGACGATCCGCATCGCCATGCTGACGCCGATCGCCCAGAACACGCCGCTGGCGAAGCCCATGATCAGGCGGGTGCCGAGGATCAGGGGGTAGTTCGGGGCGATCGAGGTGACCAGGTTGCCGACGGCGAGGACGGCGAGGAGCGCGGTCAGCAGGCGGCGGCGGTTGACGCGGCGGGTCCACGCCACGATGAACGGGACGCCGAGTCCGGCCGCGACGCCCTGGGCCGTCACCATCAGGCCGGCCGCGCCGACGGAGACGTGCAGGCTCTCGCTGAGCGGGGTGAGCAGGCCGATCGGCATCAGCTCGGTGGTGAGGAAGACGAACAGACTGGCGGTGATGGCGGCCACGCCCAGCCATCCCCTGGCCGGGGACACCTGCTGCGGCGGCGCGACGGGCGCGTTGGTCTCTTCTTGAATCGTCATGTCATCTCTCCGGATGCGGGGTCGGCGGGGTTCCCGCCGTGGTGAGGTGCGCCCGCCGTGATCCGCTGGGTGCTGGCGAGGGGTGGTGCCGGGTTCTTCCCGGGGGTTTCCCCGTGCTCGTGCACGCCGGGGTCCTCGGGCTTCTTCTTCGGCGCGCGGGGCTGGCCCAGCAGGATCGCCAGGAAGATGACGGCCACGCCGAGGAGCTGGAGGGCGGACAGCGTCTGGTCCTTGAAGAGGTAGCCGAGGAGCGCGGCCACGACCGGGCTGCCCAGCGCGAGGAAGGAGACCGCGACGGCCGGCAGGCGTTCGATGCCCCGGAACCAGATGATGTAGCTGAGGACCGCGCCGAAGGTGATGAGGTAGGCGAAGCCGGCGACGTTGGTGCCGGTGAGGCCGTCGGGGAGGTCTTCGAGGGTCAGCCAGAACGGGAGCAGGAGCAGGCCGGCCACGGTGAGCTGCCAGCCGGTGAAGGTGAGCAGGCTGACGCCCTCGGGCCTGCCCCACCGTTTGGTCAGGGTGATGCCGGATGCCATGCACAGGGCTCCGCCGACCGCGGCGAGGACTCCCACCGCGTCGAGGGTGACCGTCCCCTTGAAGACGAGGAGGACGACGCCCACGGCGCCCATGACGCAGGCCACGGCGGACAGGGCTCTGAGCCGTTCGCCGAGAAAGAGGGCGGCGAGGATCACGACGAACATGGGCTGCGCCGACATGATCATGGCGGCGATGCCGCCGGGCAGCCGGTAGGCGGCGACGAAGAGCAGGAAGTTGAAGGCGCCGATGTTCAGCACGCCGAGGACCAGTGCGCGCCACCACCAGACGCCGGCCGGGAGCTTGCGGCCGAGGGCCAGCAGGACCAGGCCGCCGGGCAGGGCCCGCATGGTGGTCGCGAGCAACGGCCGGTCCGGCGGCAGCAGTTCGGTGGTCACCAGGTAGGTGCTGCCCCAGACGGCCGGCGCCAGGCCGGTCACGGCCGCCGTCAGGACGTTCTGTCCGTTCTTCATCTCGCCTCGCATCCCGTCTTCATCTCGCCTCGCTCCCGCCGGGTCAGTCGAAGATCGGGTCGCGGTCGCGGCCGCGCTTGAGCTCGAAGAAGCCGTCGGTGCTCGTGACCGCGAGCACGCCGTCCCAGAGCTTCCCGGCGGCCTCGCCGCGGGGGGCGGGGGTGAGGACGGGGCCGAAGAACGCCATCGGTTCGCCGTCCGGGCCGGGTACGTGGATGACGGGGGTGCCGACCTCGGAGCCGACCGGGTCCATGCCCTCGTGGTGCACGGCCCGCAGCTTCGGGTCCCAGGAGGTGTCCTCGGCGGCGTCGACGAGGTCGGCGGGCAGGCCCGCCTCCGCGAGGGCGGCGCTGATCATGTCGTGGCCCAGGCCGGCCTTCTCGTGGTGGATCAGGCGGCCCATGGCCTCGTAGAGGGGGCGCAGGACGGCCTCGCCGTGGTGGTGCTGGGCGGCGACGCACACGCGGACGCAGGCCCAGCCGTCGATCATGCCCTGGCGGTACTTCTCCGGGACCTCGCGGCCCTCGTTGAGGACCGACAGGCTCATGATGTGGAAGCGCGTCCGGACGGGGCGGACCTGCTCCACCTCCAGCATCCAGCGCGAGGTGATCCAGGCCCAGGGGCAGCGCGGGTCCACCCACATGTCGGCGATGGTGGTGGCGGTCTCGGTGCGCGCCGGCGTGGTGCTCGTGCTGGTGCTGGTGCTCATGGCGGGTGCTCGTCCTTTCGGTGTCGCGGGCACGTGGGCGCGCGGGCAGGACCCGGGCGGCCGGGGAGGGCCTGTCCGGGGGTGCGCTCAGGTGCGGGAAGGGGAGGGCGCGGCCGCGTGGCGGCGGCCTGTGGTGGACCTGCCGCGCGTGCGGTCCTGATCAGTGTCGGCCCCCCGGTATTGATGAGTCCAACACATGCTTGTCACGCTGTGCATCGCGTATCGAGATGGATCAGGATGGGGTGATGGAGCTTCAGCAGATGCGGTACGTGATCGCCGTGGCCGAGACGAACAGCTTTACGAGGGCGGCCCAGCGCTGTCTGGTGGTGCAGTCGGCGCTCAGCCACCAGATCGCGCGCCTGGAGAAGGAGCTGGGGGCGCGGCTCTTCGAGCGGACCAGTCGCCGGGTGCGGCTGACGGAGGCGGGGGCGGCGTTCCTGCCGCAGGCCCGGCAGTGCCTGGACGCGGCGGAGCGGGCGGCGGCCGACGTCGCGGCGACCGTCGGGGAGGTCCGCGGCCGTCTCGCGCTGGGGCTGATCCCCACCGTCGCCGCCGTGGATGTTCCCGCCGTGCTGCGGGAGTTCCACCGGCGTCATCCCAAGGCGCAGGTCAGTCTCGGTGTGGGGGCGAGTGACGAGCTGGTCGAGCGGGTCAGGCTGGGCGAGGTCGAGGTGGCGTTCCTCGGCATTCCGGTGACGGCCCGCCCCCGGGGGGTGATGGCCCGGGAGCTGGCCAGGGAGCGGCTGGTGGCGGTGGTCTCGCCGGATCATCCGCTGGCCGGTGAGAGCGCGGTCGACCTGCGGCGGCTGTCGGCGGAGGTGTTCGTGGACCTGCCGGCGAAGACCGCCGGGCGGGCCCAGTCGGACCTGGCGTTCGCCGCGGCCGGTCTGACCCGCGAGGTCGCCTTCGAGGTGACCAACGCCGACTACCTGGCGCGGCTGGTCGGGGCGGGTCTCGGGGTGGCGCTGCTCCCGCCGACGTACGTCGCGGGTCTCACCGGTCTGGTGGCGATCGAGGTCGCGGACGCGCCGTCGCGCGCCGAGTACGTGATCTGGGGCCGTGAGGGCCGTACGCCGGCGGGCGCGGCGTTCCTGGACCTGCTGGGCATCGAGGAGGAGCCGGCCGGGACGGGTCGGCCCGCCTCGGGCTGAGGCGGGCCGGTGGCCCGGTGCCGGGCTGCCGCGATGCCGGGGTGCCGCGATGCCGGGCTGCCGGAGTGCCGCGATGCCGGGGTGCCGCGATGCCGGGGTGCAGAGGGGCGGAGGGGCTGGGGCCGGGGGGCTCAGGCCGGGGCGGGTTGCGGTCGGGTGTCCCGCCGCCCGGGCCACGGCCCGCTCTCCTGTGCCGCCCGGGGCCCGTAGGCGCGCAGCAGGCGGTCGGTCAGGTCGCCGGGGCGCAGGGTGTACTCCTGGGTGCCGGTGGATTCCAGGACCACCGCGGCCAGGGCGCAGCCCAGTTGGGCGGCGCGCTCGTCGGGGAGTGCGCGGGCGTGGCCCGCGAGGAATCCGGCGCGGAAGGCGTCGCCGACGCCGGTGGGGTCGACGGGCCGGTCCGTGGGGACGGCGGGGACGTGGGCGGCGGGGCGGCCGGCGGTCAGGAGCGAGACGCCGTCGGCGCCGCGGGTCACGATCCACGTCCCGACCCGTGCCAGTACCTCGTCCTCGCTCCAGCCGGTCAGCTGCCGCAGCAGCGCGCTCTCGTAGGCGTTGGTGAACAGGAAGCGGGCGCCGTCGACGAGCAGGCGGGCCGATTCCCTTTCCAGGCGGGCGAGTTGCTGGGAGGGGTCGGCGGCGAGGGGGATGCCGGCGGTGCGGGCCGCGCGGGTGTGGCGGACCATCGCCTCCGGTTCGTCGGGGCCGACGAGGACGAGGTCGAGGGGGCCCGCCCGGTCGGCGACCTCGGCGAGGTCGATCTCCCGGGCCTCCGTCATGGCGCCCGGGTAGAAGGACGCGATCTGGTTGTGGTCGGTGTCGGTCGTGCACATGAAGCGGGCGGTGCGGCGGGTGGTGCTGCGCCGCACCGCGGCGGTGTTCACGCCGCAGGCGCGCAGCCGGGCGTCGTGGTCGGCGAAGTCGGTGCCCGCGGCGCCGACGAGCAGCGGGGTGAGGCCGAGCCGGCCCAGGCCGAAGCAGATGTTGGCGGCGACGCCGCCGCTGCGGACCTGGAGGTCGTCGACGAGGAAGGACAGGGAGATCGTCGCGAGGTGTTCGGGGAGGAGCTGGTCGGTGAAGCGGCCGGGGAAGGTCGCCAGGTGGTCGGTGGCGATGGACCCGGTGACGGCGATGTTCATGGGTGGCCGGTCTCTCCCGTCGTACGGGCGGGCGGACAAGGGGCGTGGCCCGGGGCCTCCCCCGGAGAGGGAGGGAGGCCCCGGGCCACGAACGGGTTGTGCGGGGGTGTGCGGGTCAGGTCAGGACAGGCGGTGCACGGTGAAGTCGACGGGGACGTCGAAGACGGGCTGGGTGGTGGAGAGGACCACCGTGTGGTCGAAGCCGCTGTCGGCGATCAGCTTGTCGAAGTACTCCACGTCGCCCATGGTGCTGAAGAACATGATCATGCGTCCGTTCTCCGTGAGGTGGGCGCGGGCCTCGCGGAAGAAGCGGGTCAGGGCCTGGTAGCCGGCGTCGGTTCCGGCGACGTCGGCGTAGTCGGCGGCGGCGAACCACTGGAAGGGCGGGTTGAAGACGATCAGGTCGAAGCGGCCCTCGACGGCGTCGAAGACGTCGCTCTCGCGGGCCTCGACCTGGCTCTCGACGCCGTTGAGCCGGGCGTTGGCGGCGACGGCGGCGACCGCGTGCGGGTTGAGGTCGACGGCCAGGACGTCGGCGCCCTTCTTCGCGGCGATCAGCGCGAGCGAGCCGCTGCCGGTGCCCATGTCGAGGACCTTGTCGCCGGGCCGGACTTCGGCGAAGACGGCGCCGCCGAGCATCGGGGAGACGGGGCAGGGGGTCATGACCTGGGCGGGGACGCGCAGGGTGAGGCCGAGGAACGGGTGGGTCTGCTCGCCCTCCTCGCCGCCGGAGTGCGCGGCCATGGTCCGGCGCAGTCCTTCGATCTCCTTCACGCGCTCGGAGGAGATGAGCGGGCGGTAGGAGGCGGCCCGGGCGGTGGACTGGGTGTCGAGCTTCGTCATGGTGTCGTGTCCCTTTCCTGTGGTGGGAGTCAGGCGGCTTTGAGGCGGGCGTGGGCGGCGGCGAGGCGGCCGCCGACCTCGGCGGTGCTGACGAGGACGGCCATGTTGGCCCGGGAGGAGCGGCCCTGGGTGGCCGCGTCGACGGCGCGCATGAGGTACTTGGTGATGGCCTGGCCCCGGATGCCGTCGCGGTCGGCGGCGGCCATGGCCTCGGTGATCGCGGCGTCCACCTCGTCGCTGTCGATCGCCTCCTCGGGCCGTACCGGGGTGGTGACGAGGAACGCGCTGTTGCTGCCGAGCGCCCAGTGGTTCTCGACCGCCCGGGCGATGACCTCGTCGTCGTCCAGCCGCATCGGGCTGGGGAAGCCGCTGGAGACGCAGTAGAAGGCGGGGAAGTCGTCGGAGCGGTAGGAGACGACGGGCACGCACTGGGTCTCCAGGTACTCCAGTGTCAGGCCGAGGTCGAGGATCTTCTTCGCCCCCGCGCACACGACGGCGACCTTGGAGCGGGTGAACTGGACGAGGTCGGAGGAGATGTCCATGGTCCGTTCGGCGCCGCGGTGGACGCCGCCGATGCCGGCCGAGGAGAAGAACGCGATGCCGGCGCGTTCGGCCGCCACCAGGCAGGAGGCGACGGTCAGCGCGCCCATGCGGCCCTGGGCGAGGACGACGGGCATGTCGCGGCTGCTGACCTTGGGGATGCCGGGGGTGGAGGCGAAGCGGTCGATGTCGGCGTCGCTCATGCCGACGACGATCCGGCCGGCGTCGACGGCGATGGTCGCGGGGACGGAGCCGCCCGCGCGCACGGCCTGTTCGACCTTGCGGGCGGTGGCGGCGTTGTCGGGGTAGGGCAGGCCGTGGGTGATGACGTTGGACTCCAGCGCCACCACCGGGCGGCCCTCGTTCAGCGCGTCGGCCACCTCGTCGCCGAGGACGAGCGGGATGTCCGGGAGGGAGGAAGTGCTCACGGTCGCCTTCTCAGTGGAGGTCGGTGTCGGGGGCGGATGCGGTGTCGGTGTCGGGGCCGTAGTCGGGCACCTTGCTCAGGACGTGCCGGCGGTTGAGGATCTCCGGGATGTAGACCTCCTCGGTCCACAGCTCCTTGTCGACCGGTTCGATCGCGATCGACACCACCCCCTCGTCGCAGCCGAAGGCGTCGGTCACGGCCTTGGTCACCGAGGCCACCAGCTCGGACTGCTGCGCGTCGCTGAGGGGCGTCGGGAAGTGCTTGATGCTGATGTGCGGCATGACGGTGTCCTTCCGGTTCTTCAGGCGCCGGCGGATGGCCGTCGCGAGTTCGTCGACGTCCGGGTCCCTGAGCAGGGAGTAGTGGTCCGCCCTCAGTTCGACGACGGTCGGCGGGGTGGTGAAGCAGTCGCCGCCGTCGTCGAGGAACCCGTACTCGTCGCCCTGCGCCGTGAAGACGGTCAGCGGGGCCGCGACCCGCCGCTCGCGCAGTTCGCGGAAGGTGTAGCTGAACTCGAAGGTGAGCGCGACGATCCGGATGATCCGCAGGACGAAGTCGCGGTCGGCGCCGGGGACCCGGTCGGCGACGAACGCGGCGAAGCCCTCCTCGTCGGCGGCCTCGGCGAGGCAGCGGGCCGTCAGTTCCTCGTCGATCCGGCCGGTGAACACCGAGAGCAGGATGGCGACGAAGACGGCGTCGGTGTACGAGGCGGTGCGCCGGCCGGGGCCCTGGGTACGGGTCCTGGGGGCGCCCGGCGCGATGAGGAAGACGTGGTCGACGGTGTGGCCGGCCCGCTCCAGCTGGTAGGCGGCCTCGAAGGCGACGCGGGCGCCGAAGGAGTAGCCCCACAGGGTGTAGGGGCCTTCCGGCTGCCGCTCGGTGAGGGCCTTGACGTCCTCGGCTGCCATCTCCCGGATCGTCTCGTACGGTGCCTCGCCGGGGTTGATGCCGTACGCCTGCACGCCGAGGAACGGCCGGTCCAGGCCCGCGCGTTCGGCCAGGAGCCGCAGGTTCATGGGGTAGCCGCCCAGGCCCGGCCAGCAGTGGACGGGGCGTCCGGGGCCTTCCCGCAGGACGACCAGGCGCGAGGAGGAGGGCGTCTGCTCTCCGCCGAGGCGGCGGGCGAGGCCTTCCACGGTCGGGGAGGTGAAGACGGTCTCCAGGGGCAGGGAGGTCCCGAAGGCCCGGTTGACGTGGTGGATCAGGGAGACGGCGAGGAGCGAGTTGCCGCCGCAGGCGAAGAAGTCGTCCTGGACGGAGACGCTCTCCTGCTTCATCACGCGTTTCCACAGCTGGGCGACGCGGCGTTCGGTCTCGTCGCGGGGGGCGACGAACGGCCGGTCGGCCGCGCCCACGTCGACCTGGTCCAGGGCGGCGAGCGCCTTGAGGTCGATCTTGCCGTTGGCGGTGGTGGCCAGCGCGTCGAAAACGACGACCTTGTTCGGGATCATGTAGTCCGGCAGGTAGTTGACGAGGTCGTCGCGGATGAGTTCCGCGGGGCCCCGCATGTGGACCGCGTCCTCGCGCATGCCCTCGTGGCGCCGCTGTTCGGCGCTGACGCGTCCGCCGACGAAGAAGTACGACGCTCCGCGGGGCCGGTCGAGGTCCTTCAGGACGGTGTCGATGCGGCGGGCGGAGGGCAGGTCGTCGCCGCTGTGGGAGCTGTAGCCGGAGGACATGAAACCGAGGTCGAGGTCGTTCATCGACAGCCGCTGGAGCGTGCGGCCGAGGTCGATGTGGCGCCGCCACCGCTCGGGGGTGCGGCTGATCGCGGAGATCCCGAACCCGGCCCGGTCGTAGACCGCCTGGTTGATGGCGATGACGTGCTTGCGCAGGACGAGGTCCGGGGAGACCGGCAGGAGCCGGCCGTCGTGGTGGAGGTACTGGCCGGGCGGCTTGTCGAGGCCGCGGCCGGGGTGGATCTGGACGTACAGGTCGACCTCGGCACCGTCGTCGGCGCCGCTGCCCGTACGGGTGCCGGTGCGGGGGTCGCGGTGGGGCACGAGGTCGAAGGCGCCGAGGTAGTGGTCGGCGGCGGCGGCCCGCAGCCGCTCCTTGGTCCGCGGGGCGAACGGGGCCGCCTCGATGCCGAGGCCGTGGGCGGGCAGGACCTCTTCGAGGAGGCCGACGATGTGCCCGGCCTCGATCTCCAGGACCTCCCTGATGTTCTTCTTGTAGACGGGCTCGATGGCGCCGTGCCGGCCGAGGAAGTGCATCCGGATCCGGGGCCCCGTCTCCTCCGCCCCGGGCGCGCCGGGGGCGCGGGGGGTTTCGGGCGCCGGGGAGACGAGGACCAGGCGGTGGTCGACGGGGTGGTGGTAGTGGATGCCGGGGGCGATTCCCGGGAAGCCGGTGATCTCCACGTACACCTGGGTGGCGTAGAGGGAACCGGGCGAGGCGTAGGCGTACTTGGGGAGCAGCCGGTCGGGGCTGAGGTGGGGGCCGAGGGTGCGCAGGATGGTGCCGAGTCCGGTGAGGCCGAGGTCGGCGAGGGGGCGGGCGCGGGGGGCGGGGGCGGGGCGGCGGGCCAGGAGTTTCAGGAGGTCGGCCTCGGTGACGGGGGCGGCGCCCTCGTAGAAGCGGTAGGTCTTGCGGGCGAAGGCCTGGGCGCGCTGGGCCGGGGTGGCGGTGCGGCCGGGCAGGTCGAGGGAGGGCAGGCCCCTCAGGTCGGCCGCGGAGCGGATGCCGGGGTTGGACAGCTGGGCCTTGACCTGGAGCTTGCTCTCCTTGGACTGGTGGTGGGCGCCGTGGCTGCCCTGGTCCATGAGGGCGGCTTCCCTCGGGTCGAGCTCGACGCAGGCGATCAGGTTCTGGAAGCCGGTCCTCGGGTCGTCCTTGACGAGGACGGCCGCGTGCCGGACCCAGTCGTGGGTCTCGATGGCGAGGCGGATCTCGTCGAGTTCCACGCGGAAGCCGCGCAGCTTGACCTGGTTGTCGGCGCGGCCGACGAACTGGACGGTGCCGTCGGCGTTCCAGGAGGCGAGGTCGCCGGTTCTGAAGAGCCGGCCGGGGCCGAAGGGGTTGTCGGTGAAGCGTTCCTCGGTGAGGTCGGGCTGGTGGAGGTAGCCGCGGGCGACCTGGACGCCGCCGATGTACAGCTCGCCGGTCTCGCCGGCGGCGAGTTCGGTGAGTCCGGGGCCGGGGCCGAGGATGTGGTACTCGGTGGCGGCGGCCGGGGCGCCGATGGAGATCGAGCGGGGGCCGTCGTCGAGGGTGGAGTGGGGCACGCGGAACGACGAGGAGTTGATGGTGCACTCGGTCGGCCCGTACAGGTTGACCAGTTCGCAGCCGGGGAGGGTCTCCAGGAAGGTGCGGGCCAGGGTCTTGGAGAGGACCTCGCCGCCGGTGAAGACCTGCCGCAGCGAGGTGCAGGTGCCGAACTCCTCGGTGTCCAGGAGTGCTTGGAGGAGGGTCGGGACGCACTGGAGGGTGGTGACGGCGTGGACCCTGATCGTGTGCAGCAGGCGTTCGGCGTCCCGGTGGATGCCGGGGCCGCCGACGACGACGAGGGCGCCGACGGCGGGGGCGAGGACCTCCCACTGGGCGGCGTCGAAGCTGATCGGCGTCTTGTGGAGGATGACGCGGGTGCGGTCGATGCCGTGGTCGGTGCGCAGCCAGGTCATCTGGGAGGCGATGCTGCGGTGTTCGATCATGACGCCCTTGGGGCGGCCGGTGCTTCCCGAGGTGTAGATGACGTAGGCGAGGGAGGCGGGGTCGACGGCCGCGTCCCGCTCCGTCCCCGTGGCCCTCCCCGCGTCCGTGTCCGTGTCCGTTCCGGCGTCGGGGGCGGGGTGGTCGGCGTCCTCGATGCGGAGGATCACGGTGTCGGCGGGGGCCAGGGCGGTGAGGCGTTCGACGAGGTGGCCGTGGGCGACGATCACCTTCGTGCCGGAGTGCTCGATCATGTAGCGCAGTCGTTCTTCGGGGTACTCCGGGGCGAGCGGCAGGTAGGCGCCGCCCGCGAACAGGACGCCCCAGACGCCGGTCACCAGCTCGGCGGAGGGTTCGACGAACAGTCCCACGCGGCTGTCCGCCGCCACGCCGGTCTCCCGCAGGCGCGCGGCGAGTCCTCGGCTTCGTCCGACCAGCTCGGCGAAGGTGAGCTGCTGGTCGCCGCTGATCACCGCGGTGTCGCCGGGGCGTTCGGCGGCGGTGCGCAGGAGCAGGTCGGGCAGGAGTAAGGGGCGTATGGCCGGGCCCCGGCCGGACGCGTCGGTAGGCAAGGTGAAGTCCCCCTGGGAATGCGTGTGGTCGGCGGCGTGCTGTCAGCGGCCGGCGGCGGCTCGGGCGGTGCGGCCCCTGCGCAGGGCGTCGGCGACGTCGAGCATCCGGCGGGTCTGGTGGGCGAGGGCGGCGCGGTTGTCGTCGGTGACGTTCTCCGCGAGCCGGCCCGGGACGGCCTGGCGTCCGGAGACGGAACTGACGCCGTAGGGGTTGCCGTTGCTGGGCGTCTTCATGATGTCGTCGGTGACGCCGGGCGGCACGATGATCCCTCCCCAGTGGTAGAAGACGGTGTTGAGCGAGAGGATCGTCGCCTCCTGGCCGCCGTGCGGGGCGCCGGTGGAGGTGAACGAGGACATGACCTTGCCGGCGAGGCCGCCGCGGGCGTTGAGGGGCCAGGCGAGGTCGATGAAGTGCTTGAGCGGGGCGGGGATCATGCCGAACCGGCCGGGGCCGCCGAGCAGGAGCGCGTCGGCCCAGGCGAGGTCGTCGACGGTGGCGGCCGGGACGTGCGCGATGGCGGCGGCGTTCTCCCGCCACGCTTCGGTCCACTCGGTGAACTCGGGGGCCAGGGAGACGTCGACGTACTCGGGGACCCGGCGCAGCCGGACCTCGGCGCCCGCCTTGGCGGCGGCCTCCTCGGCGGCCAGGGCGAGGGTGTGGACGTTGCCGGTGCCGGAGTAGTAGACGATGGAGATCTTCGTGGTCGGCGAGGACGCGCCGGTGGTGGACACGGGAGTGCTCCTGGGGCGAGGGCCGGAGCGGCGGTCTTCCCCCGTACGGGGCGGGTACGGGGGTCGCGCGCGCTCCGGCGGGGTGCGGAGGGGGCGGGGTCAGGCGGGGGCGTCGGTTCCGAAGTAGCGGTCGCCGAAGTCGCCGATGCCCGGGAGCATGAACGCGTTCTCGTTGAGGCGTTCCTCGACGGAGGAGGTGACGATCCGCACCGCGGGGTGGCGGTCGTGGACGGCCTTGATCCCCTCGGGTGCGGAGAGCAGGTTGACGAAGACGATGTTCTCCTCGGGCACGTCGTGGTCGAGGAGGACGCCGAGGGCGGCCAGTGCGGTGCCGCCGGTGGCGAGCATGGGGTCGAGGAGCAGGACGTGCCCCTCGCCGATGCCGGCCGGCAGGGCGGCGTAGTGCAGGTGCGGGAGCTTGGTGGTCTTGTCCCGCTGGATGAGGATCTTGCCCAGGCGGGTGGCGGGCGCCATCAGGCGCAGTTCGGACTCCATGCTGTCGCCGGCCCGGGCGACGGACACGCCGTAGACGGGTCCGGCGGGGGCGAGGCCGTGGTAGGTCCGGCCGACGGGGGTGGTGACGTCGCGGGGCTCGTGCGGGAGCAGGCCGAGCGCGGCGTCGAGGAGCTGGCGGATGATCCGGGCGGCGGTGGGCACGAACTCCTCGCGCCGGGCCTGGCGGTCGCGGACGACGGTGTGCAGGGCGCGCAGCCGGTCGGTCTGGGGCAGGAGGTGGGTGACGCCCTGGAGCGGCGCGGTGTGGGTGGCCATCAGGAGGCGTTCCGTCCGTCCTCGGCGGCCACCTTGGCGAAGGCGGCGCGGGCTTCGCGGACGAAGGTGCGGACCTTGAGGCGGTCCTTGCGGCGGGTGGCGGGGTCCTCGAGGCCGGTGTGGGCGTCGACGGCGGCGGGGCGGACGGCCTCGATGGCGGCGGCGACGTTGTCGGGGGTGAGGCCGCCGGCCATCATCAGGGGCTTGGGCGAGATCCGTACGAGTTCGGCGCTGACGGACCAGTCGTGGGTCAGGCCGGTGGCGCCCTTGGCGCCGGTGGCGGGGTTGAAGCTGTCGGTGATGAACATGTCGACCCACTCGGCGGAGCTCTCGACGATCCCGCGGAGTTCTTCGATGTTGTCCGTCTTCACCACGAGGCTCTTGAGGACGTACAGGTCGGGGGCGAGGGTGCGCAGGCGGCGCAGTTCGGCGGGGGTGACGTCGCCGTGGAGCTGGATGGCGCCGACGCCCATGTCGGCGCAGAAGGCGGCGATCTCGTCGGCGTCGGTCAGGTAGGTGATGATGACGCCCTTGGTGGCGGGCTGGATCGCCTTGACGATGGCGGCGGCGTCGGCCTCGGAGAGGTCCTCGTTCTTGGCCGGCAGGCGCAGGGCGAAGCCGAGCCAGTCGGCGCCCTCCTCGATGATGAGGTCGGCCTCGGACTGGTCGATGACGCCCGCGACCTGGATCAAGCCGTACATGTCTGCCTCCATGGGGCCCGGGCGGCGGGGCCGGGGCCGGTCTGCGACGGATGGGATGCGGGGCGGTGCGGTGACGGCGGGGTGCGTGCCGGAGGGCTGTAGGCCCGGTGGGGCTGTGGGCCCGGTGGGGCTGTGGGCCCGGTGGCCGCTGTTCAGCCGGTGGTGCGGGAGAGTTCGGCGAGGACGAGGCGCGCCACGGGGGCGGCGGAGGCGGGGTTCTGCCCCGTGACGACCCGGCCGTCGTTCTGGGTGTGGGCCTCGTACATGGGCGCCTTGGTGTGCAGGGCGCCGGTCTGCTTGAGCCGGTCCTCCAGGAGGAAGGGCATGACCTCGACGAGGCCGAGGGAGTTCTCCTCCTCGTTGCTGAAGGAGGCGACGCGCTTGCCGCGGACGAGGGGGGTGCCGTCGGGCAGGCGGAGGTTGACCAGGGCGGCCGGGCCGTGGCAGACGGCGGAGATGACGCCGCCGCGGCCGTGGATGTCCATGGCGATGCGGGCCAGGTCCGGGGAGTCGGGGAAGTCCCACATGGCGCCGTGGCCGCCGACGTAGAAGATCGCGGAGTACGCGGCGGGGTCGACGTCGGCGGCGCGGCGGGTGGCGACGAGTTTGGCCTTGACGGTCTCGTCGGCGAGGAAGCCGGTGATCTCCGGGTCGTTCTCCTCGCCGTCGAAGACGACGGCGGGCGGTTCGCCGCCGCGCACGGAGACGAAGTCGACGTCGTGGCCGGCGGCGGTGAAGACGTTGTAGGGGTGGGCGGCCTCGGAGACGCTGTAGCCGGTCCGTTGGCCGGTCTCCCCCAGGGTCTCGTGGCTGCTGACGGCGAGCAGGATCTTGGCCATGGTTCCTCCCGGAAGGTCGCTGCGGGGTGCGGTGGGCGCGGTGGGGTCTGGTGGGGGCGGGCCGGGTGGGTCAGGGCTTGTGGATGAAGTCCTGGACGAGCTTCACGAACTCGACCGGCTTCTCGAAGATGACCATGTGGCCGCTGTCGATCTCGGTGTAGGAGGAGTCCGGGATGGCGGCGGCCAGTTCGCGGGAGTGCTCGGCGGGGACGGCGGAGTCCGGGTACGGGGCGAGGACGAGGGTCTCGGCCCGCACCTGGCCGACGAGGTCGCGGATGTCGACGTTGACGAGGAGTTCGAGCTGGCGGATCCGGCCCGGGGAGGGGCTGAGTTCGGCGCCGAGGTTCTCGACGTCCTTGAGGCTGGGCTGGCTGCGGACGAAGCGGGGGCTGAAGGCCGTGGTGCTGAGCACGCGTCCGAAGGCCATGGGGTCGTGCTTCTGGCTGAGGGTCAGGCCGATGAGGTTCTCGATGTAGAGGTCGGTCTTGACCAGGCCGCCGACGGGGACGAGGCGGCGGACGAGGGCGGGGTGGAGGGCGGCGGTGGCGGCGACGACGGCGCCGCCGAGGGAGAAGCCGACCAGGTCCACGGGGCCGAGGCCGGCGTGTTCGATGACGGCGGCGACCTCGTGGGCGAGCTGTTCGACGGTCAGGGGGGTGCCGTCGTCGGTCGCGGCCTCGCTGCCGGACAGCTCGGGGAGGATGACGGTGTTGCGGCGGGCGAACTCCTCGACGAGGTGGCCGAAGGTGACCTGGCCGCCCTTGCCGACGCCGTGGACCAGCACCAGGGCCGGACCCTCGCCGGTCACGGTGTAGTGGATGCGGGAGTTACCGACGGAGATGGCGGGCATGACGGATCGCCTCCTGTGACGACGCGGAAACCAGAAAAGAGGGAAAGGAATGTCCGGCGGGCGGCGGAGGGTTTTCCGGAACGCGTCGGTGCGTTCCGGCCCCGCTTGGCCGCGGTGCGGCGAAAACGGGCCTTCCGTATTCCGCCCGGTGCGGATACGCGGGAATTTCGGCAACGCCGTCCGGTGTGGTCGAAGACCGGACGGATGGGGCGGGCCCGGAAAAAGGGGGCCGTCGACCGTGGCGCCCGAAAAGGGCCGGTGTTGTCGCACCGGTGTTTCTTCGGACGTGGCGCACATGCGGTTGCGAGGGACGGGCACGCTGCGGGCGCCCGGGAGGGGGCGCTGAGCTCGTGCCCTCTCCCCGGCCGGGGTGGGTGGGAGGCCGTGCGACACCACGACCCCGATCACCTGGAGTAGAAATTATCTACTTCTTGCGATCGCGTCAAGCTCTCCTGGATCGCGCGAGGGTGACTCGACCGGATCGCGCGAAGGTGGGCCGGCGGCCGGGCGGCCGTGCCCCTTCCGGGCGGCCGGGGCGCGCTCCCCGGCGGGGAAAGGGGATCCGTCCGCGCCCGCGGACTCCCGGGGGGCGAAAAGGGGGAAATGCGCCCCGCGGCAATCGGAGCGGCCCGTCGGCACCGCCGCGCGGGGCATGACCGAGGGGTCACAAGATTATGCCGAAGTCTCGAATATCAAGACCTTCCGCCACCCAGGCCCTATAATTTCTCCACACCTCATCGCTACGGAGTACCCCCTATGCCCGACCGCGTGTTCGACGGCAATAAGTTGCGTCGCCTCCGTGTCGCCAAAGGCCTTTCACAGACCAGCCTGGCCGTCGGGCTTCACGTGAAGGTGAACGCCGTCTATCGGTGGGAGAAGGGATTGGCGTCTCCCCCTCCGGAACGGCTGTCCGCGATCGCCGCATTTCTGGACGCCGATCTCGACGAACTCTTTCCGCGCTCCGGGCCTCCGAATCTCGCCGACCTGAGATGCGACGCCGGGATGACCCAGACCGACACGGCGCAGCACACCCTCACCGCCTCCCCCATGCCCGTACGGGCCGCGGAACAGGGCCGGCGGCCGCTGTCGGACCAGGCGGTGACCGCGCTGGCGGCCGCCTACCGGGTGACCCGCGCCGAACTCCTCGCCGCGCAGCGGCGTTCCTTCGGGCAGCCCGAGGAGCCCGGGCAGGAGCCCTCCGCCGACGGCGCCCGCGTCGCGCGGAAGCTGGAGTCGCTGCGTACCGAGGCCTACGGGGGCAGCGCGCCGTCCGACGCGCACCTGGCCGCCGAGGGCAACCGCAAGGCCGGCTCCGAGGTGCTCACCGAGGCGGTGGTCCGGGCGCTGCGGGCCGGGGAGGTCGCCGAGCCGGCAAGGGAGGCCCTCGACGCGCTGGCGCTGGCCTTCGACGTGCCGCCGGTCTACTTCCGGCAGGACGATCCCGAGGTCGACTCGCTGATCCTGTCGACCCGGGCCGTGCGCAACAAGTTCACCGTGATGGTCGCGCGCGGCGCGGGGCAGGACCTGCCCGGCGAACCCTGGGACGAGCTGCGGGCCTTCATCGGCGAGACGATGCGGGAGATCCTGGCCGCCGAGGAGCACGGGCGCCCGGCGTAGCGCTCCCCGCCGGGCGGCGGCCCGCCCGGGCCTCCTCGTTCCCGCGGGTGCTCACGGCCTGATGGGCTGCGCTCCCGCGCGGAGCGAGGGGCGTACGGCGGTTCCCGCGCCGACGGGCCGTTGTCCGCGTCTGCGGCTGATGTAGCGCGCCGCCTTGTCGGCCCGCAGTTCGACGAGCACGTCGCGCTCCAGCGGTCCGGGGGTGCCGAGCCCGGCGGCCGGCGCCGTCGCGGGTGGCCCGGGGAGGGTGGCGGGGCGGACGACGCCGGTGTGGTCCCCGGCCCACAGGTGCACCAGCTGATGCACCTTCAGTTCCAGTTCGTGGGAGGGGGAGCAGCCCTCGGGGTGGAGGATCAGGTCGACGGGGTGGGTGTCGTGCCGGACGAGGAGGCCGCACGCGCCGTCGAGTCCCGTCAGGTGCTCGGGAATGGGCTGGATGACGATGCGCCGGCCGCTGGCCTCCGCCATGTTTCCCACGAGCCGGTCGAAGTCGAAGGGGTCGGGCAGCGGCATGGAGGCGATGAGGTTTTCGCTTTCCCGTTCGGCCTGGACGTGGAGTCGGTCGGCGCCCGGGTGGCGGGATAAACCGGCGAGGATTCCCGATGCGGTGTTTCCGTGGCGGGGGAGGAAATTCATCCCGCGCGTCCCGGGGTGCCGATCCGTTTCTCCGGTCCTGGGTGCCGGGTTCTCGAACGGCCTGGCCTGGGCATTCCGCATTCCCCCTTCTCCGCACGGCTACTTCATTGCCTCGTGTGGGCGCGCGAGCATGGTGCGACCACGCTGTCGACGTTCTGGGACTACGTTGCGCATGTGTCGGTGACGCGCGTGCGGGCTCCGCGTGAACAGTGCGCGGGGCGGGCCGCGGGCGGGGCGGTCACCTTCTGAGCGTGGCTCCCGGGCGCGTCCGCGGGGCCCGCGTGGGCGGCTGGGCGGATGGCGTGCAAGGTGTGGCGACCGGTTCCCCCGTTGTACGCATCCCTTGTGCCGCTCCCGTCCTGATCATGTCGGTCGGCCCCGTTTTCGGCGGATCGAGTCCCGATCTTGCCGACCGCTACGATAAATGTCAGTCATCCGCCGTGGTGGAGATGTACCGAAGTCTGGCCGAAACTCACCAAGCGCGCGAGCGGCCCCCCGGTGCCCGGCCTCCGCCCTGAACGGCCTTGATCTTCAAGGGAGTTCGCCCCCCTCGCAGGTTCCTGCCCCGCTCCCCCGCAGCTCCCCGCCGCGCCCCGGGCCGCCCCCGGCGGCGAGCGGGAATCAAGGGGCGCTGCACCGGCCGGAGGTTAGCTTTCCGGACACTGATGGATGGGGGATCTTCGATGGAGCTCCGGATACTGGGATCGATAGAGCTGTGGACGGGCGGTGCCCTGGCCGATCTGGGCCCCGCGCGCCAACGCAGCGTTCTGGGTGTCCTGTTGGTCGATCCGGAACGGCCGGTGACGCTGGAGTCGCTGGTCGACCGGGTGTGGGGGGACATGCCGCCCGCGGGGGTGCGCAATGTCGTCCACACCTACATCACGCGGCTGCGGCGGGCTCTGGCCCGTGCGTCGGTCGGCCTGCCCGAGCCGGTCGGTCTGGTGCGGACGCCCGCGGGGTATCAGGTTTCGGTCGATCCGGGCGCGGTGGATCTGGTGCGGTTCCGGCGGCTGCTCAAGAGCGCCCAGCGGGAGGGGCTCGGGGACGGGGAGCGCAGTGTGCTGCTGCAGCAGGCGCTGCACCTGTGGCGGGGCGACGCGCTCGGCGGGATGCAGGGCGACTGGGCGGCGCGGCTGCGCGAGACGCTGCGGCAGCTGCACCACGAGGCGCTCAGCCAGTGGGCGGACGCCGAGATCCGGCTGGGGCGGCCCGGCGCGGTTCTTGCGGAGCTGCGGTCCGCGCTGCTGACCGATCCGCTGTCCGAGCAGCTGTGCGAGCGGCTGATGCTGGCGCTGTACCTGGAGGGGCGCAGTGTCGACGCGCTGGAGTACTACCAGTCGATGCGGCGGCTGATCTCCAAGGAGCTGGGGACGGATCCGTCGCGGCGGCTGCAGCGGCTGTACGAGACGGTCCTGCGCGGGGACGTGGCGGGGCTTCCGGCCGTGCCGGCCGGGCGGGGCCCGGGTGGCGCGGTGCCGGGTGCGGTGCCGGGCGCGGACGCGGCGCCGGCGGCCGGCGGGACCGTACCGGTGCTTCCGGCCCGGCCGGCGGTTTCGGGCGCGACGGCGGCTCCGGGCGTGCCGGCGGTTTCGGGCGCGACGGCGGCTCCGGGCGTGCCGGCGGCTCCGGGTGTGCCGCAGGTGCCGCAGATGCTGCCGCTGGATCTGCCGGACTTCACCGGGCGGGAGCGTGAACTGGATTCGGTGCAGCGGACGTTGACGCGGCCGGGTGACGCGCGGCCGGCGGCGGTGGTGGTGGTCGGCGGCGGCGGTGTGGGCAAGACGGCGCTGGCGGTGCGGCTGGGTCACCGGGTGCGGTCCGCCTTTCCCGACGGGCAGTTGTACGCGGCGCTGCGGGGCAGCGGGGTGCGGCCGGCGGATCCGTACGCGGTGATGGGCCGGCTGCTGCGGGTGCTCGGGACGGATCCGGGCGGGCTTCCGGTCGATCCCGACGAGCGGGCGGAGGTGTACCGGCTGGCGCTGGCGGGGCGGAGGCTGCTGCTGGTCCTCGACGACGCGGCCGACGAGGCGCAGGTGCAGCCGCTGCTGCCGGACAGTGCGGGGGTCGCGGTGCTGATCACGAGCCGGGGGCGGCTGGGGCTGCCGCTGGGGGCGCGGGTGCTCGCGCTGCCGGATCTGCCGCACGGGCACAGTGTGCGGCTGCTGGCGCGGATGCTGGGGGCGGAGCGGGTCGAGCGGGAGCCGGTGGCGGCGGCGGCGATCGCCCGGTACTGCGGGGGGCTGCCGCTGGCGCTGCGGGCGGCGGCGCTGCGGTTGAACGGGCGGCCGCACTGGTCGTTGAGCCGGTACGCGGAGCGGCTCGGTGACGAGGGGCGGCGGCTTGACGAGCTGGCGCACAGTTCGCTGAGTGTGCGGGCGAGTTTCACGGCCTCGTTCAAGGCGCTGCCGCACGACGCGCGGGAGGCGCTGCGGTGCCTGGGTGATCTGCCGGTGCCGGAGTTCGACGCGTATCTGGTGTGCCCGGTGCTCGGCAAGGACTTCGCGGCCGTGGAGGACGCCTGTGAGCAGCTGGTGGAGGCGCACTTCCTGAGTGTGGCGGAGCCGGCGGGGGCGGAGCTGCCGACGCGTTACCGGCTGGACGGGCTGCAGCGCAGCTTCGCGCAGGAGCTGGGCGCGGGGCGCGGGGGCGTGCTGGAGGAGGCGGGGCGGGCCGTGGCCGTGTGAGGCGGGCGGGGCGGGGTGCCCGGCCGTGTGAGGCGGGGCGACCTGGCAGTACACCGGTCTTCAAGAGGCGCTCCAGTCCCGCTCCCACCCCGGCGGTGGAGAGTCCTTCTCGAAGCCACCAACGCGACAGGGCAGGAAGGAGTGGGACCGCAATGACGCCTCCGGACACTCCCGCAGCCGTGCTGCCGGACCTCGGCAGGACCGACTCGGACAGCCGGCCTCCGACACCGGCACGTGCGGCCACGATGACCGATCTGACCAGCGAGCTCGCCGCCCGCAGGGCGCAGGCGCACTTCGGGCACGACCCGGAAGCCGACGCCCGGCATCTCTCCAAGGGAAAGCTGCTGGCCCGCCAGCGGATCGAGAGGCTGCTCGACCCGGGCACCTTCACCGAGCTGGGCCTGTTCGCCGAGCACCGGGCGGTGGGGTTCGGCATGGAGAACTCGCATCCCGAGGGCGACGGCGTGATCACGGGCTGGGGCGAGGTCGACGGCCGTACGGTCTTCGTCTTCGCCCATGACGCCCGGGTGCGCGGCGGCGCGCTGGGTGCGACGTTCGCCGCGAAGATCCACCAGTTGCTCGACTTCGCCGATTCCGTCGGCGCGCCGGTCATCGGTCTCAACGACGGTGGCGGGGCCCGGATCCAGGAGGGCATCGACGCGCTGGCGGGGTTCGGGAAGCTGTTCGCCCGTAACGTGCGCGCCTCGGGCGTGGTGCCGCAGATCAGTGTGGTGCTCGGTTCGTGTGCGGGCGGTGCGGTGTACTCGCCGGCGCTGACGGACTTCACGTTCATGGTCGAGGGCATGGCGAACATGTTCATCACCGGGCCGGACGTGGTGCAGGCGGTGACGGGCGAGAAGGTCACGCACGAGGAGCTCGGCGGTGCGTACACGCACGGCACGCGGACGGGTGTGGCCAGTTTCGTGGCGCCGGACGAGGAGTTCTGCTTCGAGAACGTGCGGGAGCTGCTGTCGTACCTGCCGTCGAACAACGCCGAGACGCCGCCGTACGAGCGTCCGCAGGACGATCCGGACCGGCGGTGCGAGGAGCTGCTGAGCCTGGTGCCGGTCGACGACCGGGCACCGTACGACATCAGGACGGTCATCGGGCACATCGTCGACGACGGCGACTACCTGGAGGTCCAGGAGTCCTGGGCGCCGAACATCGTGTGCGCGCTGGCGCGGCTGGACGGTCACACGGTGGGGATCGTGGGCAACCAGCCGGCGGCGATGGCCGGGGTGCTGGACATCGACTCCTCGGAGAAGGCCGCGCGGTTCGTGCGGACCTGCGACGCGTTCAACATCCCCCTGGTGACGCTGGTGGACGTGCCGGGGTTCATGCCGGGCACCGACCAGGAGCACAACGCGATCATCCGGCGCGGGGCGAAGCTGCTGTACGCGTACTGCGAGGCGACCGTGCCGCGGGTGCAGGTGATCCTGCGGAAGGCGTTCGGCGGCGCGTACATCGTGATGGACTCCAAGTCGATCGGCTCGGACCTGTCGTTCGCGTGGCCGTCGAACCAGACGGCCGTGATGGGCGCGGACGGTGCGGCGAACATCATCTTCCGGCGGCAGCTGCGTGAGGCGGCGGAGCCGGAGAAGCTGCGCAAGGAGCTGGTCGCGGAGTACACCGAGCAGCTGATGAATCCTTTCGTCGCCGCTCAGCGCGGGCACGTCGACGATGTCATCGACCCGGCGGAGACCCGGCGGGTGCTGATCAAGTCCCTGGACATGCTGCGGACCAAGCGGGCCCGGCAGCCGCTGCGCAAGCACGGGAACGAGCCCCTGTGAGCGCCCCGAGAGCCACGCCCGGGAGCACGCCGCCAAGCGTGTCGCAACGCGCGCCGGAAGGCGCGCCGGGGACGGTCCCGCTGACGGTGCTGCGGGGCAACCCGACACCGGAGGAACTGGCCGGACTGCTCGTGGTGCTCGCCGCGCTGCGCGGCGGTCCCGGCGAGCTGGCCCCGCCGCCCGGCGACGGGCGGCGCCGCTGGGGCCGGCCGGCCGGCTGGCACCGTACACCGCCCGCCGACGCGCCGGACGCGGCCGGCTGGGAGCGGACCCCCGCGACGAATCGTGAAAGGACGACCCGATGACCGGTTGGACCGGCCCCGGTGACGGTACGCAGACCGGGTGCCTGGCGATGTTCCCCGGGCAGGGCTCCCAGCGGCCCGGGATGGCCCGGCACCTCCTGGAGACCTACCCCTCGGCGCGGCGGCTGTTCGCCCGCGCCGACGAGATCCTGGGCCTGCCGCTGTCGGAGATCTGCGTGAGCGGCGGCGCCGAGGAGCTCGGCCGCACGGAGATCACCCAGCCCGCGATCGCGACGACCAGCCTGGCGGTGTGGGAGCTGCTGGAGTCGGCCGGCTACCGGCCGGCGGCGACGGCCGGGCACAGTCTGGGCGAGTATCCGGCGCTGGTGGCGGCCGGGGTGCTGTCGCTGGAGTCGGCCCTCGAACTGGTGCGGCTGCGCGGGCGGCTGATGGGCGAGGTGGCCCGTGAGGTGCCCGGGGCGATGGCGGCGGTGCTGGGGCTGCCGGCGGAGGACGTGCTGGCCGCCTGTGCGAGCGCCGGCGGCGTCGGCCTGGTGCAGGTCGCGAACTACAACGAGCCCCTGCAGACCGTCATCTCGGGGCACGAGTACGCCGTCGAGGCGGCCGGGAGGACGGCGCTGGACGCCGGGGCGGAGAAGGTCGTGCGCCTGGACGTGGGCGCCCCGTTCCACTGCTCGCTGATGGAGGCGGTGGAGGAGGAGTTCACCCACGCGCTGTCGCTGCACGCGTTCGCCGACCCGGTGCTGCCGGTGATCAGCTCGGTCACCGGCACCTATGTCGGCTCGGGCGAGGAGGCCAGGCAACTGCTGCGCCGCCAGCTCACGGGCCCCGTCCGCTGGGTGGAGGTGCTGCGGACCGCGGCACGGCACCCGGTGGGCGCGTACACCGAGATCGGACCCGGCCGGGTGCTGAGCGGGCTGGCCCGCCGCACCCTGGGCGAGGCCCGCACACGATCCACCGGGGACCCGCGCCGGCTCACGGCGCTCCACGGCGAACTGGCTCCGGCGACGTGGCCGGAGCCGGTGGCCTGACGCACGGCGTGCGCGGCCGGTCCGCGCACGCGGCGGTTTGTTCCTCCGGCAGTTTTCTACGAAGGGTTGAGAGAGATGTCGTACGACGGTAAGGACTTCGGCGCGATCGTGCAGCAGGCGGTCGCCGACGCGCTCGGTATCGACGTCGAGGAGGCGGTGCCCGAGGCGACGCTCCTGGGCGATCTGGACGCGGAGTCGATCGACCTGCTCGACGTGCTGTTCCGCATCGAGAAGGCCGCGGACGTGAAGATCAAGGTGTCGGACATCGCCGAGCTGCTCCAGGGCGGGATCCCCGACGAGGAGTTCGCCGACGAGAACGACATCATCAACGAGGTCGGTCTGGCGCAGCTGAAGAAGTCGCTCCCGCAGATCGACGTCGTGGAGCTCGCCGGCAAGATCACGGCGGACGAAGTGCTGACCCTGTTCACCGTCCAGAACCTGACGGATCTGGTGGCTGAGCGTGCCGCCCTCGCCGCGGCCGCTGCGTGAGCGGGGGGCGGGGGGGTCACCGCACGCCACCGCCCCGCCGCCGCTGCGGGTGCGCACCGGCATGGACCTGGCCGAGGTCTCCCGGGTCGAGGAGCTGATGACTTCTCAGCCGGAGCTTCGGGAGCGGGTGTTCACCGCCCGCGAGCTGGCCTACTGCTACCGGCGCAAGCGGGCCGGTGAGCACCTCGCCGGCCGGTGGGCCGCCAAGGAGGCCGTGCTGAAGAGCCTGGGCACCGGCATGGGCCCGCGCATGGAGTGGACGGACATCGAGGTCGTCAACGACCGCGCCGGCCGTCCCCAGGTGCGGCTGTACGGCGAGGTGGAGGTGGTGGCCCGGTCCCTCGGGATGGCTTCCCTGGACATCACCTTGAGCCACAGCGGCGGTCTGGCCGTCGCGCACGCCGTGATGGTGTGCACGCCCGCGCCCCCGCACGACACGCCAGTCCACACGACGGATTCGGGAGAAGGAGACGAGAAGGCATGAGGCTGGACGAGACGGAGGCGCCGCGATGAGCCGCAGGGTGGTCATCACCGGTGTGGGTGCCGTCACGCCGCTGGGCAACGACGCGCCGAGCACCTGGCAGGGGCTGGTCGAGGGGCGCAGCGGGGTGGGCCGGCTCACCACGATCGACACCACCGGTTTCGACGTGACGATCGCCGGTGAGGTCAAGGACTACCGGGTCCAGGACGCGGTGCCCGCCTCGGTGGGGCTGCGGGACCTGCTGCGGCCCGGGACGTTCGGTGTCGGCGCCGCGTGGGAGGCGCTGCGCGACGCCGGGGTGGACGCCGGCACGTACGACGGCGCGGACATGGGTGTGGCCATGGGCGCCTGTGTGGACCGGCCTCCGCTGCAGTGGCTGGTGGACGTCGGCGCGCTGCGCGACGCCACCGGCCGGGCGGACGCGTTCTCCACGTTCGCGCCGAAGGCGTCGCTGGCCTACAGCCAGAACATCGCGTCGGCGGCGATGGCGCGGATGCTGGACGCGACCGGTCCGATGCTGGGTGTGTCGACGGCCTGCTCGGCGTCGGGGCACGCGGTCGGCGAGGCGTTCCGGTCGCTGCAGGAGGGCGACGCGAAGCTGATGCTGGCGGGCGGCTACGACTCGCTGACGACCTGGCTGGACGTGCTGTGCTTCGGCCTGCTGGGCGCGCTGACGAAGGAGTACAACGACGATCCGCAGCGGGCGAGCCGTCCCTTCGACGACAAGCGGTCCGGGTTCGTCCTGGGCGAGGGCGGTGTCGTCCTGGTCCTGGAGGAGCTGGATTCGGCGAAGGCCCGCGGGGCGCGGATCCTCGCCGAGGTCCTGGGCTACGGCACCAGTCTGAACGCCTGGCGGATGACGGACTCGCCGCCGGACGGCAGCGGGGCCATCGAGTCGATCGAGGCGGCGATCGCGGACGCCGGCCTCCAGCCGGGCGACATCGACTACGTCGTGGCGCACGGCACCAGTACGCCGGGCAACGACCTGTCGGAGACCACGGCGATCAAGAAGGTGTTCGGTGACGCCGCCGAGGACCTGGTGATCAGTTCGCCGAAGTCGATGACCGGTCACCTCACGGCGGCGTCCGCGGCGCTGAGCCTGCTCACCGCGGTCGGGGCGATCAACCACGGCGTGGTGCCGCCGACCATCAACCAGGAGACGCCCGACCGGCGGCTCGGCCTGGACTTCGTCCCGAACACGGCCCGCAGGCGGCAGGTGCGGCACGCGCTCGTCAACGCGTTCGCGTTCGGCGGCACCAACGTCGGGCTGGTCGTGGGCCGCTACGAGGAGAAGCGATGACCACCACCATCCGACAGCGACACGCAGGAGGAGCGCGATGAGCGGCAGCGGACGTCAGGTCGTCATCAGCGGCATCGGCCTGCTGACCGCGCTGGGCGAGGGCCCGGAGGCGAACTTCAAGGCGCTGGTGGCCGGCGAGAGCGGGATCGGCCCGATCCGGGAGTACGACCCCGCGCCGCTGCAGACCCGCCTGGGCGGTGAGATCGGCGGCTTCGACGCCGAGCGGTACGCCACCAAGCGGCAGCTGCGCACCGTCAACCGCGGTGACCGGCTCGCGCTGGCGGCGGCCCGGCTCGCGCTCGACGACGCCGGTCTGGCGCACAAGCAGGCCGGCGGCGGGGAGCTCGGGCACCGGGCGGGGCTGTACCTCGGCGGAAACAAGTCGCTGGGCCGCATGGAGCAGCTGATCGAGGAACTGAAGGTGATCCGCCGCCCGGACGGCACGGCCGACCTGGAGCACCTGGCCCGGCACGGTGATGTGATCATGCCGCCGCTGTTCTTCGTCGAGGGCCTGCCGGCGGGGGCGGTGTTCAACATCTCCCAGACGTACGGCATCCGGGGATCGAGCACCTTCTTCGCGGGGTACGCGGACGCCGGTGCGACCGCGATCGGCCGGGCCATGCGCGCGGTGCGCCGCGGGGACGCGGACGTGGCGATCGCCGGCGGCTACGACGACGCCACCAGCTGGTGGTCGATGACGCTGCTGGACCGGCTCGGGATCCTGACCACCCGCAACGAGCAGGGGCAGCGGGCCTACCGGCCCTACGACCTCGACCGCAGCGGCGGGCTGCCCGGTGAGGGCGCGGCGCTGCTGGTCCTGGAGGAGAAGCAGGCGGCGCTGGCGCGCGGTGCGCGGATCTACGCCGAGGTGACCGGCTACGGCGCCGGGCACGACGGGCGGACGCCGCCGGCGGTCGACCCCGGCGGGCGCGGTCTCGCGCGGGCGGTGCGCCGCTCCCTCGAGGACGCGCGGCTGGACGCCGGCGACGTCGGCTACATCGCCTCGGACGGCTCGGGGACCGTCGCGGGCGACGCGAGCGAGGCGGCCGCCCTGCGGACCGCGCTCGGCGCGGCGGCCGGCGCGGTCCCGGTCAGCACGCCCAAGCCGCAGACCGGGCATCTGGTCGGCGGCGGCGGTGCGCTGAACGCCGCGGTGGCCGCGCTGGCCCTGCACCACGGGGTCGTGCCCGCGACCTCGAACCTCGACCGTCCCGACCCCCGGTGCGCGGCCGGCCTGGACCTCGTGCGCGGCAGTGCCCGGGAGACCGCTCCGCGGCACGCGGTGGCGCTGGCCCGGGGCATCGAGGGACAGGCCGTGGCCCTGACCCTGTCCCGGCCGGCGTGAGCGGCTGAGGAGCCCCGCCCTAGGGCGTGTGTCGAAAGTGGCGCCTGCCCGGCGGCGCCCGGCACGCACGCTCGCCGCGTTGTCGGGATCACCCCGATACACCCAGTATCGGG